>JAGAKF010000098.1 GCA_017625835.1 Clostridia bacterium | reverse complement strand
TTGTTGATAAGTCTTGTTACCAACTTAGAATTGTAAAGCGGATCGGGCAAAACATCACGTTTTGCAATCTGGCCTCTTCTTGGCACTTCGCTTCCCTCCTTCATATTAATGATATCATAGGTACTCAAGTGACAAAACCCTGTGGCGCCAATGGAGAAGCACATACATAATATATATACACTCTCACATTGTTACGCAGCGTACCTTACCCTGCGCAGCCTGCAAGAAGATTCTGTCTTTTAAAAAACTTTCCTTTAAAGCAGGAATTACTTTTTAGCAGCCTTAGGACGCTTTGCGCCGTACTTTGAACGTGACTGCATTCTTCCGTTAACACCCTGTGTATCGAGTGTACCGCGGATGATGTGGTAACGAACACCGGGAAGGTCCTTAACACGACCGCCACGGATAAGAACAACGCTGTGCTCCTGCAAGTTGTGACCAACACCCGGGATATATGAAGTAACTTCAATACCGTTTGTAAGACGAACTCTGGCGATCTTACGAAGAGCTGAGTTAGGCTTCTTAGGTGTAGCTGTCTTAACTGCTGTGCAAACGCCACGCTTCTGAGGAGAATTCTGATCTGTAACAACGTTCTTCTTAGAATTCAAACCCTTGAGAAGTGCGGGAGCTGTTGACTTCTTTTCGATAGTCTTTCTTCCGTTTCTGACTAACTGATTAAAGGTAGGCAAATACTACATCTCCTTTCATAGATTTTCGATGATTGCTTTATGGTTTCTGAGCGAAATCCGCTTGAACCCATATTAAAGCATTTTATATCATGCTCGGATATTCTATCACTATTGCATAGATATTGTCAAGCATTTTTGTAAAATTATTCTATCAAAACTGTTTAAATTCTCATTTTTCGCCATTTTGTAGCTTCAAAAACACATTTAATTTCAACTTTGTCAAAAAAACAGTATACATTTATGCTATTTTGCCATATTGATTGTGCAGGATTTTTGGTTTAAAATTTAATCAAGTTAAGAAACGGAGGTAATATATAATGAAAAAAGTATTATCAGTTCTGCTTGCATTGATTTTCACAATGCAGCTCGGCATTTCTGCTTTTGCAGGCTTCAACGCTCCCCGCCTCTCGCGTGAAGAGTGGGATGAGCTTTACGCTTCGCTTTGCGACGGCAATGAGCTTCCGATGCTCTGCGTCGGTTCAGACGAAACTGAAGTAAGCCTTGTATGGCACTGTGACAAAGAAACGGCAACCCCCGAAGTACGCCTTGCAAAGAATATGGCTATGGTCAACGCAAAAACATTCAAGGGTGTTACCACGGAAGCTGAGAATGATTATCAGCTCGTATGCCGCGTAACAATCACTGGTCTTGAAGAAAATACAACATACTATTACCAGTGGAACACAGGCAACGGTTGGAGCGCACCGTACAAGTACGAAACAAAGTCTTTCACATCGCACAAGGCACTTGTTATCGGTGACATTCAGATCGGTGGTCAGAGTGAGGACTCACAGATTCAGTCCGACGTCGGATTCAACTGGAACAACACTCTCGCAGAAGCACTTGAAAAGAATCCCGATGTAAGCTACCTCGTATCACCCGGCGACAACACATCAACAGGTAAAACCGCTGACGAGTGGCAAACGCTCCTTATGCCCGAGGCTGTACGCGGTCTTCCAATGGCTCTTGCAATCGGCAACCACGATAAAAAGGGCATGACATACAATTATTATACAAATATGCCGAACGAATACTACGGCAAGTATTTTGAAGGACTTGACCGTGACTTCTGGTTCAGACATGGCGACGTGCTCTACCTCTTCTTTGATGCTACATCAGCAGACGCTGCCGACCATATGGCAATGGCAAAAGAAGCTGTTGAGCTCAACAAGGATGCAAAGTGGCGAATCGGCGTTATGCATCAGGCACTTTTCGGCCCCGGATACAGCGGACTCGATCCTGAAACACAGATTCTCCTCAATGCAGTATTCAGCCCGATTTACGACACATTCGACCTTGACCTTGTTCTTACGGGACACAGCCATCTCCAGGGACGTTCACACTTTATTACAGAAAGTATGGTAGTCGGCAGAGCTGAAAGCGGTAAGACTTACACAGACCCGAAAGGTATCATTTACCTTAACACAAACGCAGTCTGCGATCACGGCAGCTTCAGCGGAAGCTTCCCGTACATTGCTTACGAATTCAGTAAGAACGATGTTACAACATATACCACACTTGAATTTGAAGGCAACACGATGAAGATTGAGACAAGACGCGGTGACAACAGCGAGCTTCTTGACAGCCTCACAATTGAGAAAACAAAAGAACAGAAGGACGATATGCTCCTCAAGCGTTTCCAGAGATTCCTTTATAAGGTTGTTGAATTCCTCGGACTTGTTTATATGAGAGTTGACGCGATTATCGTAAAAATCAGAGGCGGACATTTTTAATAGCACTTACATAACTTACCCCCGACTGACCAAATGGTCAGTCGGGGGTATTGCATCATTCCGTTGTTACGGTGTGGGATTCTAATACAGATTAGTTCACTTCTTCGTATTCTTCAACCTCAACATATTCTTCACTTGACTTAGTGTGATGATTTTTGTAAAACTCGACATCAGCAAGTTTGAGACCTTCTAAGTATTTCCGTAATTTTTCAGCCATAGGTTTATATGTAGCTAACGTAAGTGCTCCTGAAACTGCACCACCTAGCACAGGTATAATTTTAGAAACACCACGTGCAAAAATTTGTTTAGTCATTTTCACTCCCAAAAGTCCTGCAACTTTCTTAACTATGGGATAAATTGCTCCTTTAGTTAATGCTTTTTTCGCAAGATTTTTTGCCGTGTGTTCTGCGGCTTTTTCAGCGATTCTTGTCACAGCAGATGTTGCACCACTCACACCAAACATAACACCAGTAAACAAGGTCAACAGATTGGCTGTTTCATCATCCATATTTCCATTTTCATCAAACAGTTCTTGCCAGCCATATAGATACACCAACTTTTGCAGTATACGAAGCATATGACCAAAATACTGTGCTAAGTCCGCAGGAACAGTTCCCAACATAGCAAATCCACCCGGGATACCTGCCGCTGCTGACAATGCTGTAACCTTTGTTGTCTCGTAGTTGATACTGTTTTTGGCAATCTCATTAATCTTCTCAACACTTATTCCTGCTGATGCAGGATTTTCATCAATGGCTTTCTTAATAGTTTCTTGATCAAAATGCTTTGTTAAAGCTGTTTGTAGAAAACTCTCTCGATCAATTTTCACCATTGGCAAACCTGTTGCTGTTTTTAAAACCATTTCAAAACTAATGTTTTCACTCATTTTATACACTCCTAAATTTTTATTCATAAGAAAAGTTGTATTTTTCGCGAGACAAACTAACTGAACTAATTATAGCAAATCAGAAAAGAAATTCAATGCTTTATAGCTTATTCTTTTCCAACTACCCCTCCGTCAAGCCTGTGGCTTGCCACCTCCCCTGACAAGGTGAGGTTCGCACATTTTAAAACTTTGCGTAGCTCCCTCTGACGAGGGAGCTGTCGAAGCGTCAGCGAGACTGAGGGAGAGATTTTTTGACAGTTAAATCTATCATTTCACAAACACCGTAAAAATTATTATCCACGTCAAGATTACAGAATCTTATAACTTTCAAATCCAGTTTTTCAAGTTCAGACGTACGGTTTGTATCAGCAATATTTTGTTGCGGTGTATAATGACCACTTCCGTCAAGCTCGACAACAAGCTTAGCTTTTGCACAATAGAAATCTACAATATACTCACCGATTGGCTTTTGTCGTTGGAATCTGACAGGATAAGCGCGTAAAAACTGATACCACAGTTTATTTTCCCACGGTGTCATATTTTTTCTCATTGTTCTCGCAAGCGCAACATTGTTTTTATTGTATTCTTTCATCTGTAACCTCTTTCACTACCCCTCCGAGTTTTGCTTCGCAAAGCCCACCTCCCTTGACAAGGTGAGGTTCGCACACTCTGAGACTTTGTGAAAACCTTATATCAGCAACTCATAATGCTCAATGAGGTTGCCGTCAGCATACTCAACCGTTTTGGCTTCGTATTTGCTGAATGTGAGACTGACTGACGCACCGTTGAGGATAAGTGTTGCTGTTTTGTTTTCTGATGAGTTGTTAAGAAGTCGGAGGATAAAGCTATCTGCACCGTAACGTTTTTTCATTGTGACGAGAACGATGTTTATGTCCGAAATTTCAAGATTGAAGTCAGCCATTTCTTCGTCTCTTTCAATCGGGAAAACGTTGCAGGCATACGGCTTTTGGCAGAATTCCGTTGCAAGACGTTCAAGCTCGTCTTCATTCGCTGCCGTAAGGCGGAAACGGAAATTACGTTCGGACATATCAATCTTCTTTACAAATCTGTCTGTCGGAATAAGCTCACGGTCGCAGATCGGGTGCGCGCAGTAGGTTGCGGTGCGGATGAGTGAAACAGAAAGTTCATTGTCCTTAAAAGATGAACCGTAAGCAACATCGTTGATGAGTGCAAGACATTCTTTACCGTTTCTGACAGCGGAGAAGCGCTGAGAAACACATTCTCTGCCGTCCATATACAAAGGCTCTGTTCCGAAGCAGGTCTGTCCGACATATTCGCCTTCAACGGCTACGGGAAGCGAAAGCTTGATAAGCTTGTTCACATCGCCTGCAAAAACATCAACCTTTACGTCAATATACGGATTTGTTTTGTAGATATCATATTCAACGCGGATACGTGTATTATCCTTTCTGAAAAAACACTCAACACCGAGGTAGATGTCACCGTCTTCGATAACCTGAATGGGCTTCATACCCTCGAACACACCGTCAGGCTTTTCCATAAGCTCAAACGGCTGAGGATTTCTTCCCATCGCTTCAAGCTGAGAGTCATCCATTCCCCAGGGATCTGCGTTGTCCTCATACATCACGGGGCAGAACGCGTTACCTCTTATGTATTCTTTACCGTTTATTTTGTACGAGCGAAGCAAGCCTGTTTTGCCGTCGATTTCAACGTGTTTTCCGTTAACATCGAAAACGATATCACTGTTTGCGGGAAGCTCAGGCTTCGGCTCAATCGGTTTGAAGTCAGCATAGAGGGAGAATCTCGAAACTGCAAGCGGTGCAAGCTTGCTTCGGATAACAAAACGCTTTCTCCAATCGAGGTTGAGATTGCTTTCTTCCTTTATAAACTGCACAGGTACCTCGTTGCCCTTTTCGTCGTACACTTTAAAGCACGATACAATCTCGTCCGACCAGTTCTGGTCCGCAAGAGTAAGCTCACATTCAAACTCTGTCTCCCACTCGTAAGGATGAGGATTGAAAACAAGTATCGGATACTCCCCTTCCGCAGCCTTATTCTGCGCAGAAGACAGCGCAAAATATGCTCTTGCACGAAGTCTGTTGAGAGTGAGCATACCGTGTTCTAGCAGACGGATTCCGTTTTCTTCGCCTGCTTTGATTGAAGTGCCGGGAAGAACATCGTGGAACTGACTGTTCAGCAGGTCTTCGACTGCATCGTCGAGCTCCTTTTCCGGATATTCAATAAGTCCCCTTGCGGCCGCAACGGAACACATTTTTTCGGTAATTGCAAGCATCGATTCAAAGATTGCGTGGCGTGACTTTACGCCCGACATTGTCGTATAGCAACCGGGCATACTGATACGAAGCGACTTGTCGTGACGGTCTGTCGGATTGATTCTTCCGAAGAATGTGTCGGGATCGGAATGCATCACGGGAATATCTGATGAGTCGATAAACTCTCTGATATTCCTTAAGTCCTTTCTTGACGGTCCGCCGCCGTGGTTGCCGACACCCCAGAGAATGCAGGTTATATCATCTTCGTCCTCAGCAATGATTCTGTTGATTTTTTCCATAGCCTTGCCGAGGCCCGTGTTATATCCCGGAGAATGCGCTGCCTTTATTTCACTGCCGTCAAGGCCCTCCCATATAAACTGGCCGAAAGGAATTTTATCGCAACCCTCACGGCAGTAGATATAATTTTCCTGACCGCATTTTCTGATTATCTGCACAAGGCCGACAGAGTGACCGAAGGCATCGAGGCCGATCGCAGTTTTCGGAAACACACCAAACTTTTCCTGAAAATACCGCTTACCGTGCTGAATCTGACGTACGATACTTTCACCATTCGGCATATTGACATCGGGCTGAAGATACCAGCCGCCCATAACATGCCACTTGCCCTGCTTTATAAGATCCTGAATACGCGCAAACAATGTCGGCGCATATTCTTCAATGTATTTATAAAGAGTTACCTCGTTGTGGCAGAAAACATAGTCAAACTCTTCTGCAAGATCTGCCGCGGCTCTGAAAGTTGAAAGTGCCGAAGCCGCTCCCTCTTCCCATTCCCATTGCCAGATCGGGTCAAGGTGAGCATTACATATAAGATGTACTTCCTTCATTAAACATCTTCCTTTCGGATTTTACTGATACTTATATTATCATACATTCGTTTTCTTTTCATCTGTTTTGAAAAAATATATTGTACAAGATTTTATTTTGCTGTATAATCAAAATATCCAAGGAGGTATAGGTATGAAAAAATTATTTATGAAAATCATCTCTGTTATTCTCAGCCTTGTCATGGTTTTCTCTGTCGGTTGCGCAGAAGCATCTGCAGCTGAAAACAACACGGCTGTTGAAACAAAGTCTGTTACTGAAGACATTTTCGCCGGAATGAAGCCCGTCGATTCAGGCGATGCATTCCTCGACAATTTCCTTAAAGTTCTTTACAACACACTCAACGTTGTTGTTGAGGTTCTTGTAAAGACAATCTGCGCGGTTTATCCTGACCCTGCAAGTTGGAAAGATATTGCCGACCACGTTACAGACACATTCCTCGCAGGTCGCGAAGAATACAAAACCTCTGCTGACGCAGGCAACTACTGGTCACTCGGTTATTCAAGCAGAAGCCTTGTTCCCGATGACTTTGAAAGCGGGAAATACTACCTCGGCCGTGACCTTATGAACAAAAAAGCCGAGGGTGTTTACGACGATATGCGAATCCGCGTTGTGGCGATTGACGACAACAGCGGTGACGGTGCAGTCGTTGTCGGTGCAATTGATGCTCTCGGTGTTACATCAACTGACGTGCGTTCAATCCGCGCAGGTGTTCTTGAATACTGCAAAGAAAAAGGCATCGCAGTTTCAAGCATTAACATTATGTCAACTCACGCTCACTCTGCACTCGACACACAGGGCGTAAGCACAGAATTTTTCTACAAGCTTTTCGCAAGCAGCTTCCAGAACCTTTTCGGCATTGAAGGCCCTCTCCCCTTTATGGAAGCTCCGACATACTTCAAGCAGTACTTCATTGAGCAGTCAATCATTGCTGTCGAAGAAGCTTTTGAGGATATGGAAAGCGGTTCACTTTATTACGATACAATTGATGCCAGCGAATACATAAAAGACAAGAGAGGTCTTGTTTCAAAGGAAGATATCCCTGAATTTGCAAGTCTTTATTTCGTTCCCGACAGCGGCAGTGAGGACACTTACATTGCGGATATCACCTGCCACCCGACATCATTCAGCGCAAGCAACGGCCTTGTAGCATCTGACTATATTTATTATATTGACCAGTACATCAAGACTCAGGAAGGTGCAAACTTCGTCATGATCCAGGGTGCTTGCGGTCAGATCAGCCGTGACAATATCGACGTGGATACAAGCGGAATGGATGAATGGGAAGAAAAGGGCGCAGACACAAAGTTCCTCGGTGAAAAATTCGGTGAATACATCATCTCTGCAGAATATGAAACAGAGCTTGAGCCCGTTATCAACGTGCATCATAAAGAGATTGTTGTAACTCCCGAAAACAGCATTCTTGCTCTTGCCTGTGAAGTAAACCTTGTTAACAATCAGGTTTATTATCTTGAGGACGGTGTCGGAATCATTTCCGAAATCGGCTACCTTGAATTCGGCAACAAGGTCGGATTTGCACTCTTCCCGGGTGAGCTTTATCCCGAAGTTTTCTGGGGTCACGAAATCATCGGCGACACAACGTGGGACGGTTCAGAATGGGAATATCCCGCACTCAACAATTCAGTTGAAGGCGTTGATGTTTACTGCGTAAACCTTGCAAACGACGCTCTCGGATACGTTCTTACCGATGACAATTTCGCATTTATGGGTCACATAATCGGTGAAGGAATTGCAGACGAAGTGCTTTCAGTAGGCAAGCACACAGGATCATATTTCGTAAGCAACTACCTTGAACTTATCGACAATTACGTAAAATAAGATACAAACAATTAACCGGACTATCAAACGATAGTCCGGTGTTTTTATGCCTTGATTCAATTAAAAATCTTTGCAAATAATCCTAAAAATCTTGTAACGATAACACAAAGGATTTCAAACAATCCGTCAGCACTTGCGAATTCAGAATCGAACTGCGGTTTTACGTTTTCGTCAGATGCGGTAAACTCAACGCTGTCAAAACTTAAATCCGTTTTGCTTTCATTTTCTGCAGAGAATCGAAACTCGATATCCCTTACCTCTTTGATCTTCTCGTTTGTGAACGCTACACCGCCCTCATTTGAATGAAGATACAAGCGGTTAAGATCAAGAGTTACAACGTGCCACTCGCCGTCAGCAGGAATTACCATACTAGGATCTGACGTTCCCCTGACTGCAGGAGTGTGCCACATTGAAGAATTCTTACAGAATCTTACTTCGTCGAGTGTTACGTCCTTTTCGCCGTTGTTTCGCACGCAGAAAGTCATTGTGTCATAGTCGCTGTAATCTGTATCTGTATCCCAGAAATTCTCCGTCTTTGCCCCTTCATTGTATGTAAGGTTAGGCTTTACTGTGAATTTCTTTTCTTCGGCAAGAATTTTCATACAGTAGTTACCCGAATACGGAGCTTCTGATGATCGCGAAAGCTGAGCCGTTTCGGATACCCACGAGGGATAATAATTACTGTTCGTGTCGGTCATTGTGTGCCATACACCTTCGATTTCACAACCCGCCCACTGCTTATCCGTCCAGTAATGGGTGCCGACGTTTTTATCCGTTACGAAAATATTTACAGGCAAGGGGTTTTCACCTTTAAATGATGCCGCAAGATTTGAACGTCCGTTGCCCATACAATAAGCATATGTTGCTGAAACAGGGTTTTCTATTGTATCGTTCCAAACTCTTACTGTATCCTTGGATACAATTTCCGCCTTCGCTTCAAGATAGATTCCGTCCGCACCGCAGACAGCGAAACCGAGAAGACTGTCGCCCATAGAAACGAGACCGTCGCCTACATTACTGAGCTTTACATAAAGACTTCCGTCCTTAACTTCGGTTGATTTAACCGTTGCTGACGTATGAGTATCAAACTTGCCGTAAACCATACCCTTTGCGCAAAGAGCCATTCGCTCGCCGATTTCCTTTTTATGTTCGGGGTGAATTACCCCTACCACAGGAATATATGTAATCGGCAGGTCGTAAATTCCGAAAGTTGCCCTTGATTCGGGGCGGTTCGACTGAATTTCAGCAAAAGCAATATTTCTGTCGGGAAGAACCATTCCGTCATCATTGTAAAAATACTCAGCAAGATTTGTGTAAATCAAAGGGAAGTGTCCGTCTTCGTAGCAGAATACATCCGTGTACAGATCCTGCATAACATCCATTGCTTTTGAATAGTACTCATCGGGATATCCGATATCGCTTTCGCCCTGATACCATATCATTCCGACGGGACGGAAATTTTTAAGAGCTTCGATTTTATGGTTGTAATTTGTACCGATGTCCGTATAAACATTCTGATCTTCAGCTGTCCAGTCTTTGCTTTCTTTATACACATCGCAAGCGTAAAGCATTTCCTTGAATTCGGGTTCCGAATCAACCTTTTCTCTTGAAATCCAACTCGCGATCGAGCTTCCGCCGAGTGACGCATTGAGCACACCGATTGGCATATCAAGCTCTTCAAGCATTTCATTTGCAAAATAAAATGCGACTGCACTCATATTGTAAATCTGCCCGTCCTGACCGTCTATCCATTCTGCACCTTCGATATCTTTCATCGGCTCATCTGGAATAAAACCGATCTGCGAATAACTGTTGACATAAGGGGGTACCATAAGAATTCTGAGCCATTCGCTGTGCTTTTTACCGTTCACCCAATCGTCATATCCACCCTTTGCCTGGCCGAGAGGATACTGCATATTGCTCTGTCCGCTTGCAAGCCAGAGTTCGCCGAAAACTACTTCCGTAAGCTTTGCAAATTCCTTACCGTTTTCTTTAACGGTTATTATATACTCCTCAAAAGAACCTTTCGGTGAATCAAATGAAACTGAGAATGTGCCGTCAGCTTCGGTTACGGTCTCTCCCGTTTCAATAACACTGTTATTTCTATCATAAAGAGTTGCGGTTATTTTGCTTCCCATTTTTGCCGTTCCTGCAAGAACTGCTTCTCTATTCTGTTGAAAAAGCATTCCGTCTCCGTAAACAGTGTAAAGTCTCGTTTCTTCCGACGTTGCCATCGCAAACGGCATACATGAAAAAATCAGAATCAAAGTCAGAAAAAAAGCAATAGATTTTTTCATTACAAATCATTCTCCTTATATGTATTCCTTGAATCTGTCGGCCCAGACCTGCATTGAATAATTCTTCATTATTTCGTCTTTTGCAACCTGTCGCTCATTTTGAGTCTCGGGTTTATTTACATCTTCAATGGCTTTTGAAAGCACTCGTTCGTAGTCGTCAACATCTTCGCTTTTAAAGTAACGGACGGTGTTGACCTTATCGGTAATCTGCTGCGGAATGTCGCTTACAACAGCAAGGCTTCCGCAGTACATCGCTTCAAAAACAATAAAAGGCAATGCGCCCTCGGCACGTGAAGGGCTGAGAATAATATCCGTATTATGATAATAGGTTCCGATATTTTCTGTCGGAGGAAGGATAGTCAGCCACTCTGGTTTTTCACCGAAGTTTTTTCTTACCTCCTCTTCAAACTTCTCGAGATGAGATGCAACCACAACATACAGAAGCACATCATACTTTTCACGAAGACGTTTAAATACATCAAAAGTAAGGTCAATCCCTTTCACCTTGCAATTATATCCCACTGCGAGACAGGAAATCTTATCCGTTTTCGGAAAATCATCAACCTGTGAAAGTCTGTCCAACGTCAAAGCGTGTTCAAGCGTAAATATCTCTTTATCAGGGAAAGATTTTTCAGCCTTTTCCGTTACAGACTTGCTCACCCCGACCAGCACATCCTTTTTATAAAGGAAAGTTCTGATTCTGTGGCTTAAGCCTGTTGCTGTGTATGTACACTGGAAGAAACGAACAACAGGAATTTTCGGGCAGAAAAAGCGGATAATAATATCAATTTTCAAATCATTAAAGTGACGAAAAATCTTTTTAACATTGTGCTCTTTT
The DNA here is from genome assembly GCA_017625835.1 of Clostridia bacterium. Taxonomy (GTDB): domain Bacteria; phylum Bacillota; class Clostridia; order Oscillospirales; family Acutalibacteraceae; genus CAG-488. Next base: position 509 of record JAGAKF010000098.1, on the reverse strand, counting down.
ACAATTTTTTTAACAAGAGAAATATTTTTCACAAAGCTGTCCGTCTGGATATAAACAGTTGCGCCGTCGCGGCGAAGCTCTTCAATCCACTCCTTCGCCCTGGTAGAATGCGCTCTGTACGGAAAAAGATATACCTGACCGATTTTATCTTTCTGCAAATCCTTTCGCAGAAATTCAAGTGCATTTATAAAACCGCCCTTATAAGCGGCAGCATAGTCGCAGATATGCAAAATACTGGATTTCATATTCACAACTCCAATCAAGAGTTTTAACATTATAAAGATACCACAACACTAAAGCAAAGTCAATTTAAAACAAATTTGTTGAAATGTCATAAACTTCTATTATCTTATTGACTTTTATTAGCTTTTTAGTTATAATACACATAAACAATAGTGATTTGTGGAAAACATTATACAAATCGTCTACTATGTGTTAATACTTCAAAAAGGATGATGATTATGGCAAGAACAAAATTCCCGTTACTTTTAGTTGACAACAAAAACATT
>JAGAKF010000097.1 GCA_017625835.1 Clostridia bacterium | reverse complement strand
GTTTCGCCTCCCGCAAAATTGCACCGTATCTGACGGGACGGGAAACCCGTCCCCTACGTGATGAGTTGAATAAACAGCGTAGGGCGGTGGCTTGCTGCCGCCGACAGAATTTATAGACTTTCATTAAATCATCCCGACAAACCCGAATTTTTCAGTATACCTATTTTAAATTTGACTAATCGTATGTATTTATGGTATTATAAATTGATATATTGTGCAAATATAGTTAAAAGGATGAGAAAAGTTGAGAAAAACTATTATCGAACCTAACGGGAAAAACTTTCAGTATTGGAAAGATATATGGCATTACAGAGAACTCGCTTTCAATCTTGCAAAACGTGACATCACCGTCCGCTATAAGCAGACACGAATCGGCTTCGGATGGGCAGTCGTCGCTCCTATTGTCAACGTTTTTGTTATGACGTTTATTTTCGGCCATCTTGCCGGTCTTGAATCTGACGGTTCTGCTCCCTATTATATAATGGTTTACGCAGGTACAATTCCCTGGAACTCTTTTTCAAAAGGCGTTACGAGCGCATCGAATACGTTTATAACCAACGCGGCAATTATGAAAAAGGTCTACTATCCGCGTATTATTTCTCCGATAGGCGCTGCTCTTGCTCACATACTTGACAGTATGGTTTCAATGATCGTTCTTATTGCAATGATGTTCATCCAGGGCTATTATCCGTCAGTAAGATTTCTTCTCTTCCCTGTTTTTCTTTTTCTCTGTCTTCTTCTCGGCACATCGCTCGGTCTTTTCTCCGCTTCATTCAATGTAAAGTGGCGTGACCTTGCGCAGATTATCCCTTTTATAGTTTCAATCGCACATTATCTGACTCCCGTCGCATATTCTATCGACTCTATTCCCGAAAAACTTCGACTTTTATATTCATTCAATCCCGCAGCAGGTGTTGTTAATGCATTCAAATGGTGTATCATCAAGGATATGCCGTTCGACTGGACATCCTTACTTATTTCACTTGTATGGATTGTAATTCTTTTACCTCTCGGCATCCATTTCTTCAGAAAAACCGAACGTACTTTCGTTGACATTGTCTGATCGGAGGCAACAAAAATGAGTGAAAAACCCATCGTTTTAAAGATAGAAAATATAAAGAAACGCTACCGCATTAAGCATGTCACAAAAAAATCTGCTTCAAAAATTGAAAAAGTTAAGCTCGCAGTCAAAACTTTTATAAAACCAAACTCAAACAAAGAAGATTTCTGGGCTCTCAAAGGGGTTTCTTTCAACGTTGAACAGGGCGAGAAGGTTGGCATTATCGGTAAAAACGGTGCCGGAAAATCAACTCTTCTTAAGATTATTTCAAGAATTACCGAGCCGACGGACGGAAGAATTGAAATGCTCGGAACAATTTCTTCCATGCTTGAAGTCGGAACAGGATTCAACTCTGAGCTTACAGGCCGTGAAAACGTTTACCTCAACGGTGCAATTCTCGGAATGACAAAAGCCGAAATTGATTCAAAATTTGACGAGATCCTTGAATTCTCTGAAGTCGGTAAATTTATTGATACTCCCGTTAAGCGTTATTCAAGCGGTATGTTTGTCCGCCTGGCGTTTGCCGTTGCATCTCACCTTGAATCAGACATTCTTCTTGTTGACGAGGTTCTTGCCGTAGGCGACACACGCTTTCAGAAAAAGTGTATCAACAAAATGCTCAATATTGCCTCAAGCGGAAAGACGATCCTTTTCGTCAGCCATCAGATGAACACAATCCGCCAGCTCTGCGACCGAGTTATCGTTCTTCGCGACGGTGAGATTATTTTTGACGGTGATGTTGAAGAAGGTATCCGTATTTACAACAGCGAAGCTTATATGGAAAAGCAGAATCATTATGACTTCACTGATCTCCCGCGCCAGAAAGGATATAACCTTGACAAAGCAGAGATTCTTTCTCTTGATGTTCTACAGAATGAGTCGTGTGTCTATAACGCAGATGAGCCGCTTGAGCTTAAGCTCCGCATCAGAACAAAGGTCGAAAATATCGGCGATATGTCTTTCAGAATACTTATCTGGCAGGCCGACGAAACACCTGTTGAAGTCTGCTTTACAGATACTTTTGCAAATATTAATACAATCGGCGAATTTGACGTCGGAATTACGATAAATAAGCATAACTTAGGCCCCGGAATTTACAAAGCTACCCTCATTCTTTCCGGCGGTACGGCAAAAGTCAACAGTGAAAACCTCGACTATGTCTATCCTGCCTTTGTTTTTGAGGTTCTTCATGCAAACGGAACTTCAAAAAGCTGGCCAAGACAGTGGGGTTGGTGCCACTTCGACGATGTTGACGTAAAACTTTTAACCGATGGTGAATGATAATGAAATATGCTTTTTATTCACACGGCGGTTCTCAGAACCACGGCTGTGAAGCTATTGTCAGAACACTTTCAAAAATGATAAAAGACGAAAAACCTGACTCTTACATCAAACTCTATTCCTTTAGAAAAGACGAAGACGATAAAGCAGGTTTTCCTTTGATTGATGAAATTGAGGAGCTGGACTTTTCAGCCGTTCCGAAAAAAATTTCCTTATCGGACAGAATTAAACTTTCGTTATATTCAAAACAGTCACAAAAAAAAGCTGATGAATTTTTCTTTTCCATCCCATGCAGAAAACCGTCGCTGAAAAAAAATGACGTATATATTTCCGTCGGCGGTGATAATTACTGCTACGGTGACGGTCACGCTGCAAAAGCAATGAACAATACTCTTCGTTCAATGGGTAAAAAAACAGTTTTGTGGGGCTGCTCAATCGGTAAAGATAATCTTACTCCCGACAAAATCGAAGACCTTAAGTCTTTCGATCTTATCGTTGCAAGAGAATCGTTTACTTACAATGCTCTGGTTGAAAGCGGAATTGACAGAAACACCGTTTTTTATCCCGATTCGGCATTTTTACTTCCTGCTGATAAAAAAATGAATGAGACATTTGAAGTAAAGGAGCATACAATCGGCATAAATATAAGCAATTTTGTTTACCCTAAAAAAAGCGACGAAACTCGCCCTTCAAAAAAGGCTGTTTTCTCGCTTATCAGATACATTCTCGATGAAACTAACCTTAATATTCTTCTGATTCCTCACGTTACGAGAGGCAACAGAGACTGTGCAATTCTTGCAGAAATTTACGAAAAATTCAAGTGTGAAAGGATCGGGCTTGTCAGCGGTGAGTACTCTGCCTCTGAGTATAAGAGCATAATTTCACGTTGTGAAATGTTTATCGGCGCACGTACTCATGCAACAATCGCAGCTTACAGCTCCTGCGTTCCTGCTCTTGTTTTAGGATACAGCGTAAAATCAAAAGGAATTGCGAAAGATATTTTCGGCACGTATGAAGGTTATGTTGTTCCGGTTAAGGATCTCAGTGACAGCGCCGGTTTCATCGAAACTTTTAAAGAATTTTATTCAAAAAACGATGAAATAAGAAAATATCTTCAGAACTTTATGCCTGATTATATCAGCAAAGCAGAAAATTCAATAAAAGAGCTTTTTAAAATATAAATTTGGTTGTAATATCTTAAAATTTTTTGTATTTTTACTTGATAAGTAAAGCAGAATATAGTATAATAAATAAGATATTGCAGGCGATTTATCGAAGCATTATTTCAGTCATGTGGTGTGTTGGTCCTGTGCGACGGGGTACCACGAACCATGTCAGGCGGGGAACCGAGCAGCATTAAGAGGTTAACACCGTGCGACACAGTACGGCCTGCGCACCATATGACTGAGATAATGCTTTTATTTTTTTATATAAAACTTCTGAAGGGGTGATTTTTTGTACAGAGTTCTTTACCGCAAATGGCGACCTCAGACTTTTGCCGACGTTGTCGGTCAGGAGCATATTACCTCTACCCTCGCCCATGAAGTTGAAATCGGCAAAGTTTCCCACGCTTATCTTTTCACGGGTTCAAGAGGTACGGGTAAAACCACCTGTGCAAAAATTCTTGCAAAGGCTGCAAACTGCCTTAATCCCGTTGATGGAAACCCCTGTAACGAGTGCGCTGTTTGTAAGGGTCTTGATGACGGCACAATTCTTGACGTTATTGAAATCGACGCAGCAAGTAACAACGGCGTTGACAATATCCGCGACCTTCGCGAAGAGGCAAACTATACTCCCGTACACACAAAGTACAGAGTTTATATCATTGACGAGGTTCATATGCTTTCAATCGGCGCTTTCAATGCCCTTCTGAAAACACTTGAAGAACCGCCGCCGCACGTTAAATTTATCCTTGCAACGACGGAAGTACACAAGCTTCCGGCTACAATTCTTTCCCGTTGCCAGAGATTTGATTTTCACAGAATTACTCCCGAAAAAATAAAAGCACGTCTTATTCACGTTGCAGAAAGAGAAAACATTTCTGTCGACGACGATGCTGCACTTCTCATTGCAAGAATTGCCGACGGTGCTTTGCGAGATGCGCTTTCAATTCTCGACAGATGCTCGGGAATTTCTGCTCACGTTACAACCGACGTTGTAAGCAGTGCCGCAGGACTTGCAGGCAAGGATTATCTTTTTGATCTTGTTGATAACATCAATATGAACAATCCTTCCGAAGTTCTTTCGCTTATTTCAAAGCTTCATAACGATTCCTGCGATATGGAAAGGCTCTGTTCGGAACTCATCAACCATTATCGCAACATTATGATAATAAAAACGGTCAAAAATCCGCAGCAGCTTATCGTATGCACGGACATTGACCTTGAGCTTTATAAAAAGCAGGCAGAAAACACTACTCTTTTCAAGGTTATTTCCTGCATTACGATTCTTGAAGAATGTGCAACTCTTCTTAAAAGCTCAACGAGCAAACGCACACAAATGGAAATGTGCGCAGTTAAGCTCTGTATTCCCGATATTTCAGGCGACACTTCAGCCTTGATTGACCGCATTGAAAAGATTGAAAATACAATCAGAAGCGGAAAAATTGTTTCGGCTCCCGAAACAAAACCCGAAAAACAGGAAATAAAAGAAGAACCGAAACCGATTGAGGAAAAGAAAGAGGAAGAAACTCTTCCGCCTCCTCCCCCGCCGCCGACAAACGCTCCCGAAGAAACTTCTGCTGATGTTGATACTATTTTTACGGCATGGAGCGACGTACTTGCAAAGCTTGACGTAACGGACAAGCCATTGACGGGAATTTTAGGCAACTCTTCAGCTTACATCAGAGGAGATTTTCTTCTTGTTAAGTGCGACAATCCTGTATTTTCACAGTTTATCCGTCAGGATAACCACGCAAAGGCAATCCGAATTGCCGTTTATGAAGTTACGGGCAGAAAATACCGACTTGGTATTTATAAGTCTGAAGACGGAAACGCCAAAACAAACGATCCTCTTGCAGACCTGGTAAGCAAAATCAATAATCTTTAAGGACGTGTCATTATGAACGGTGAAAAAACACCATTGATAAGCATAATTGTTCCGTCATTTAATGAAGAAAAAAATATTTCACGCTGTCTTGACAGTATTCTTGACCAGACTTATAAAAATTTTGAGGTAATCTGCGTTGACGATAACAGCACAGACAGAACTTTTGAAATTATAAAAGAATATTCTTTAAAAGACAGCAGGATAAAACCTTTTAAAAATCCGTCAAAAGGTGTTTCGTCCGCAAGAAATTTCGGCATTGAAAATTCGTGCGGTGATTACATCGGTTTTGTCGATTCAGACGATTTTATTCAGCCGCAGATGTATGAATTTCTTTTGAAATCTATTTTAGAAAATAATACAGAAATTTCAATCTGCGATTTTATCAGAGACAATAAGTTCAATAAAAAAATCTTTTCTTACGAATCAAGAGTTACAACAATAGAAAAACTCATAAATTTAAATGAATTTTCTTTGAAACCCGGTATATCAGAATCTGTATGTAACAAACTTTTTAATAAAAAAGTTTTAAACGGTATTTCTTTTAAAAATTTAAAAATAGGCGAAGATTTAAACTTTTGTGCTGAAATTCTTTCAAGGGTTAACTTATTTTCCTATATTAATTTTCCTTTGTATATTTACTATGAAAATTCAGCAAGCACCTGTCATATAGATTTATGTCACGAAAAATGGTTTGATCTGATTGAGGCAAGATTTATTTCCGCTGATTTGTTTAAGAAAAATACTTCTAATTATCTTTTAAAATATATTTTTCTGAGAGAAAATTACAGAGTAATGGTTTATTACAGATATGGAAATATAAATAACAAAGAAATCTGTAAAAAAATAGATAATCTTTCAAATAAGTATTTTAAAGACTATTTGTTATGCAAATACATACCTTTAAGAGAAAAAGCATATGCTTTTATTTTTCTTAAATTCAGTTTTTTATATCATTTCTATAGAAAAATATTTAATTTAAAAAACAAGGAATGATTTTATGAAAGATTATGATATTAAAATCAGTATAGTCGTTCCTTCATTTAATGAAGAAAAAAATATTTCCCGCTGTCTTGACAGCATTCTTGACCAGACTTTTAAAAATCTTGAAGTTATCTGCGTTGACGATAACAGCACAGATTCTACATTTGATATTATCAAAGAATATTCTCTTAAAGATAACAGGATAAAACCTTTTAAAAATCCGTCAAAAGGTGTTTCGTCCGCAAGAAATTTCGGCGTTGAAAATTCGTGCGGTGATTACATCGGTTTTGTTGATTCGGATGATTTTATTCAGCCACAAATGTATGAATTTCTCCTTCGTGCGATCAGCGAAAATAACTGTGAGCTCGTAACCTGCCGTTATGAAAAGACTTCACAGATTAAGAAAAAAATTTTTCAATATAACTGCCGAGAATGTTTTGCGGAAGAATTTATTAACTTTTTTGATTCAGATTTTGTTGCCAAAAATGAACTTACACTTACTTCTGCATGTATGAAACTTATAAGCAGAAAATTAATAGAAAAATGTGAAAGCTTTTCAAAATATAAAATCGGAGAGGACACAATCTACTGTGCCGATTTATGGATAAAAGCCGGTAAAGTTTTTCTCGTTGATTGCCCTCTTTACTGTTACTATACTAACACTGAAAGTGTAAGTTACACGGAAGTGTGGCACCAAAAGTGGTTCGACCTGATTGAAACCCGTTTTATCGCATATGAAAAATTCAAGCAACTTAAAAATTCCGTTACTTCTTCTTTTTATCTCGAACGCGGAATGAAGCTTCTTCTCTCCTACCGTTTTAATATAAAAGGAACTGAGAATGAAAACAAATTTAAAAAGCCAATTAAAAATTACTTTAAAAAATATTTAAAAGTTTATTTGAAATGCTCAGACATTTCTTCAAAAAATAAATTATTTGTTTCTGTCTTTTCTTTCTTCCCGTTTTTATATACGGCGTTTCGAAAAATGACAGACAGTACTCTTTAATACGAAAGGATAATTAATATGAAAGCAAGAATTCCAAACGCAGGTAACCAGGGCAATATGATGAAGCAGATTCAGAAAATGCAGGAAGATATGCAGAAGATGCAGGAAGAAGTTGAAGCAAGCGAATTCACATCTTCTGTCGGCGGCGGAGCAGTTGAAGTTACTGTTAACGGTTCGCACGAAGTTCTTTCAATCAAAATGCAGCCTGAAATTGTTGACCCTGAAGATATTGAAATGCTTGAAGATCTTCTTATCTCAGCACTTAACGAAAGCATTAAGAAGGCAAACGACGCAATGGAACAGGGAATGGAAAAGGCTAAAGGCGGCCTTTCAATTCCGAGTCTTTTCTGATGGCACGCAACGTAGTACCTCTTGCCAACCTTATCGAGCAGTTTGAACGTCTTCCCGGAATCGGACATAAAAGCGCGCAGAAGCTCGCTTTCCATATTCTTGGTATGACCGACGCGGAAGCTAAAAGATTTGCCGATACGATTATGTTGGCTCACGAAAAAATTCACCGTTGTTCCGTCTGCTGCGACCTTACCGATTCGGACGTATGCAACATCTGCCTTGATGAAAAACGCGACCGTTCAACAATCTGCGTTGTCGAAAGCTCAAAGGACGTTATCGCAATTGAAAGAACACGCGAATTCAACGGACTTTATCACGTTCTTCACGGTTCAATTTCCCCGATGAACGGAATCGGCCCCGATGAAATTACAATCAAAGAGCTTTTAAAAAGGCTTAATAACGATGAAGTTCAGGAAATTATCATGGCAACCAACCCCACGGTTGAAGGCGAAGCGACGGCTATGTATATTTCAAGGCTTATAAAACCGATGGGAATTAAGGTTTCCCGTCTCGCTTACGGTGTTCCCGTCGGCGCTGACCTTGAATATGCAGACGAAGTCACTCTTACAAGAGCGCTCGAAGGAAGGCAGATTCTTTAATACTCTGCCAAAGTAAAGTTTCCACACTTTCTTTAACATTCTTTCCACAACCTTCCACACTTTCAACAGTGACTTTTATTTAACAATCTTTTCAACAAATTTTTAACACTCCGAATGTTAGAAATTTTGACGAAAAAATATTGATACATAAGGCTTTAGAAAGTTTTCCACACTTTTAACAGCCCCTACTACTACTACTTAAATATATATATATAATATTATTTAATACAAAGAAAAATTTTCCTTAGCGGGAGGAATTAAAATGAAATTTGTTTGTGAAACATCATCACTCTCAACAGCTTGCCAGAACGTTCAGAGAGCAGTTTCTGCAAAGTCAACAATACCGGGAACAGAAGGTATCCTTATCAAAGCTTCTAACAGCGAGCTTAACCTTACCGGTTATGACCTTGAAATCGGAATTAATACAACTATCTACGCTAAAGTTGAAGAGGCAGGTTCAATTGTTCTTAATGCAAAGGTTCTTTGCGAAATTTTAAGAAGAATCCCGAACCAGACTGTTACAATCGATTGCGACGAAAGAAACTTTGCAACTATCCGCAGCGGTGACATCAAATATGAAATTATGGGAATTTCTGCTGATGATTATCCTGAATTGCCGACAGTGCAGGGTAACTTTACTATTGATATAAACAGAAAAATGCTTTCCGAAATGGTTAAGCAGACAATTTTTGCTGTTGCTGTTACTGATGCGAAGGTTGTTTATACAGGTATCAAATTTGAAATTGCTGACGGCGAGCTTAAGCTTATTGCTGTTGACGGATTCAGAATGGCTATCCGCACAGAAAAAATTGATTATCACGGCGAAGATATAACTTTCATTGTTCCCGCAAAAACAATGTCAGAAATTTTCAAGCTTTCCGTTGAAAATGTTGATGACGAAGAAGGAATTATTTCAATCGGTCTCGGCGGACGTCATATTATCTTTGAAGTTAACGGATACAGCATTATTTCAAGACTTCTCGAAGGTGAATTCCTTAACTATAAGTCAACAATTCCACAGTCTGTATCAACAACTGTTGAAGTTGATACAAGAAGCCTTATCGACAGTATCGAAAGAACTTCACTTATCATTACAGACAGAACAAAGAGCCTTATCAACTGCGTTTTTGATACAGATTTTATCAGAATTTCAAGTATCGCAGCTCTCGGTACGGCTAACGATAAAGTAAGCGCAGACGTTGAAGGAAACAGAGTTGAGATCGGATTTAATAACCGTTATCTTCTCGATGCGCTCAAGGCTTGCAACACAGACAGGGTTAAAATTCTTCTTAACGGCGCCCTCTCCCCTATTCTTATTTTGCCGACTGAGGGTGAAAGCTTTATTTTCCTTGTTCTTCCTGTGAGGTTGAAGAAAAATGATTGATAAAAGAAGAATAAAATTAAAAATTAAAGAAAAACCCGTTGTTCAGAAAAGTATTCAGACAGAATTTATCCGTCTTGATTCATTTCTGAAGCTCTGCGATGCCGTTCAGTCGGGCGGACACGCAAAGATTGTCATTCAGGACGGCGAAATTAAAGTGAACAACGAAATCTGCACCCAGAGAGGTAAAAAACTTCACCCGGGTGACAAGGTTGAATTTGAAAATACGGTATACGAGATAGTTTGATATGAATATTGAAAACCATGTAATCAGGAATTTCCGTAACATTGAGCATATCGAAATTGAACCCGTGAACGGAATCAACGTAATTTACGGTGAAAACGGTCACGGTAAGACTAATATTATCGAAAGTATATGGCTCTTTACGGGATGCAACAGTTTCAGAACGAGAAAAAATACCGAGCTTATAAAAAAAGATACGGATTTTTCTGAAATTGACATGGAATTCTTTTCTTACGAAAGAGAACAGACTGCAAAGCTGATCATAAATAATCAGAAGGAAGCATATCTTAACGGAATCAAACAGATCTCGCCGAGAAAATTTTTGGGAGAATTTCAGGCGGTGGTTTTTTCACCGTCTGTTCTTTCTGTTATAAAGGACGGACCGTCCGAAAAACGAAAATTCCTCGACATCGCAATTTCGCTTGTGAGGCCGAATTACGCGGTTTTGCTTTCAAAGTATAACAAGGCGGTATTTCAGCGTAACGCCCTTTTAAAGCAGATCAGTCAATCCTCACGCGGTGAAGATCTGCTCTTCGCTTTTGACGAGGAAGTTGCACGCTACGGCGGAAGAATTATTGAATACAGACTTAATTATATTGAAGATCTGAAAGAGTTTTCTGCTGATGTTTACCGTGAGATTTCTTCTGACAGAGAGCAGATGGAAATTTCGTATCTCAACTCGCTTAAAGAAAGCGGAAACGATGCAAAAGAATGGTCTGAAATCCTTTATAAGGAAATGGTGAAGAATCATCAGAAGGATGTTTTCAGGCTTGCAACAAGCGTCGGCCCGCACAAGGACGATCTTAATATTTACCTCAGCGGAATGGACGCAAGAAGCTACGGCTCGCAGGGACAGCAGCGTTCATGCGCACTTGCTCTGAAGCTGAGTGAAGCATCAATTTTAAGAAAATATTCAGGTGAACAGCCGATCGCCCTGCTCGATGACGTTATGAGTGAGCTTGACGGAAAAAGACAGAAATATCTTATTAAATATTTTGACGGTTGGCAGGTTTTCGTCACCTGTTGCGACAGATCACATTTAAGAAAAATCAAATCGGATAAAACATTTAAGATTGCAGACGGCAAAGTAAAAAAATAAAAGCGGTGATACAATGTTTTTGCACCTCGGACAGGATACGATTATTACAACTGAAGATATTATCGGAATTTTCGACCTCGACACTTCAACGGTTATGAAGTCAACGAGAGATTTTCTTACAACGATGTCAAAGGCAAAAAAAGTTGTAAACGTCAGCTACGAACTTCCAAAATCTTTCGTTCTTACTTATGATAAAAAAACGAAAGAAAAAACAATGTACATCTCCCCTATCTCCAGCGTAACTTTATTGAAACGAATTGAAAATGTGAATTATATCAAGGAATAAAAAAAGATTGCAGAAATTAATCTGCAATCTTTTTAACTTTATTAATTTTGTCGGCGGCAGCAAGCCACCGCCCTACGCTGTTTATTCAACTCGGCACGTAGGGGAGCATATTATACTCCCGTAAAAATAGCACATAATTGACGGGCAGATGATATCTGCCCCTACGACGTTGATTTAAAATCTTTTCGAAAAAAATTTGCTACAAAAAAGCAGTAACCTTCGCCTGAAAGTTACTGCTTTGATTTTTGTTATTTTATTTAATAATATCTGTGCCCATATAAGGAACGAGAACTTCGGGAATTGTAACTGTGCCGTCTTCGTTCTGGAAGTTTTCAAGGATTGCAGCAACAGTTCTTCCGACTGCAACGCCTGAACCGTTAAGAGTATGAACAAGCTGTGCCTTTGCTTTCTGATCCTTCTTGAATCTGATAGCTGCACGTCTTGCCTGGAAATCTTCAAAGTTTGAGCAGGAAGAAATCTCAACATATCTGCCGTAAGAAGGCATCCATACTTCGATGTCATATGTCTTTGCTGAAGAGAAGCCGATGTCGCCTGTTGAAAGGCATACAACTCTGTGAGGAAGACCGAGAAGCTGGAGAACTCTTTCTGCATCGTTTGTAAGCTTTTCAAGTTCATCGTATGATGTCTCAGGGTCAACAAATTTAACAAGCTCAACCTTGTTGAACTGATGCTGACGGATAAGACCTCTTGTATCGCGGCCTGCTGAACCTGCTTCTGCGCGGAAGCATGCTGAATATGCACAGTAAGATATCGGAAGCTTGCTGCCGTCAATGATTTCGTCGCGGAACATATTTGTTACGGGAACTTCAGCTGTCGGAATAAGGAAGAAATCGTCAGTTGTTTTGAATGCGTCTTCTTCAAACTTCGGAAGCTGGCCTGTACCTGTCATTGAAGCTCTGTTTACGAGGTACGGAGGAAGAACTTCTGTGTAGCCGTGCTCTGTGTGAGTGTTAAGGAAGAAGCTGATGATAGCTCTTTCAAGGCGAGCGCCGAGACCCTTGTAGAAATGGAAGCGTGTGCCGGTAACCTTTGCAGCTGTTTCGGGATCAAGGATTCCGAGGTCTGCGCCGATGTCCCAGTGTGCCTTCGGCTCAAATTCAAAGTTTCTCGGCTCACCGTAACGGCGGATTTCAACGTTTTCGCTGTCATCCTTACCGAGAGGAACAGTGGAGTTCGGAACATTAGGAAATTCGTACATTATTGTTTTCTGCTTTTTGTCAAGCTCAGCGATTGCAGCGTCATTAGCCTTTACTTTTTCCTTGATCTCGTTCATACGAGACATAATTTCGGAAATGTCGCCGCCTGCTTTTTTGATCTGTGGAATCTGCTTGCTTGCAGCGTTCTGCTCCTGCTTCATAGCGTCAGTAATCTGCATAAGCTCGCGACGCTCAACGTCAATTGCAAGAACTTCGTCAACAAGCGCATCCATGTCTTTATTTCTCGACTTCATCGCAGCCTTTACGAGGTCGGGATTTTCTCTGATTAGTTTGATATCTAACATTTTTATCACTCCTGATAAATATTATTTTCCGTAATTTTCAAGCTGTAAAGCAAGGCTTTCAAGGTCGTCTCTGTCAAAAAATTCAATTTCAAGAACGCCTGAACCTTTTTTACCGTTTTCTTTAATTTTAACCTTTCTGCCAAGGTTATCAACGAGAGCAAGCTCAACCTCGCTGAAAAATTTATCTCTCTTTTTCTGCTCTTTCGGTTTTGAAGGAGCTTTTTTGGATTCCTTAACAAGTGCTTCAATCTGACGGACAGAAATGTCTTCCTTTATAATAAGGTTTGCTGTCGCAATCATATCTTCCTTGTTTGCAAATCCGAGCAATGCCCTTGCATGACCTGCAGAAATAAGATTGTTTTTAACCATTTCCTGAATTTCATCCGGAAGCTTAAGAAGACGAAGTGCATTTGCGATTGCGGGACGGGATTTGCCGACCTTTTCTGCAGCTTCTTCCTGAGTTATCTTCAGCTTGTCCATCATATAGCTGTAACCGAGCGCTTCTTCAAGCGGATTCAGGTCCTCACGCTGAAGGTTTTCAATCATCGCAATCTCGATTGTTTCTTCATCCGTAAGCTCTTTGATTATAACGGGAACTTCGCTGAGCCCTGCAATTCTTGCGGCGCGCCAACGTCTTTCACCTGCAACGAGCTGATATCCGCCATTAGTAAGCGGACGGACAACAAGAGGCTGGAGCACACCGTGCTGCGAAATGCTGTCTGCAAGCTCAGACAAAGCCTTTTCGTCAAAAATCTTTCTCGGCTGGTCGTGGTTGGGTTCAATTTCCATTATCTTGAGCTTGTTTGTTGATGAATTGATCTCTTCAACGGAGTTGTCAACAAAAAGAGACTCAAGTCCCCTGCCCAGACCGTTTCTTTTAACTGCCATTATTTTGCCTCCTTACCGTTCTGTTTTAAAAACTCATCAGCAAGTGCATTATAAGCAGCTGCGCCTTTTGAATTCTTATCGTAATAAATTATCGGCAAACCGTAACTCGGAGCTTCTGAAAGCTTGACGTTACGCGGAATTACCGTTTCATATACCTTTCTCGGGAAGAATCTTTTAAGCTCGTTCACAACCTGGTGCGTAAGGTTAAGTCTGCCGTCAAACATCGTAAGAAGAACACCTTCAATGTCGATAAGCGGATTATAAAGCCTTTTGACCTGGCGGATTGTGGACATAAGCTGTGAAAGACCTTCAAGAGCGTAATATTCGCACTGAATCGGAACAAGAACCGTATCAGCCGCACACAGTGCATTAAGAGTTATAAGACCGAGTGACGGCGGACAGTCGAGATAAATATAATCAAAACTATCCTTGACGAGCGCGAGAGAATTCTTAAGCTTTGATTCGCGCCTTGTCATATCGACAAGCTCAAGCTCCGCGCCTGCAAGGTTCATGCTGGAAGGAAGAACCCAGAGGTTGACAAAATCTGTCTGAATCATAGCTTTTTCAACCTGCATGGAGTTTATAAGGACGTCGTATGCAGATTTTTCAAGCTCACGTTTATTTATGCCGAGTCCGCTTGTCGCATTACCCTGCGGATCAATATCGACAAGAAGAACCTTGTAACCCTTTGCCGCAACTGTTGCAGCGAGGTTTACCGTTGATGTTGTTTTACCAACACCGCCTTTTTGATTAACAACTGCAATTGTTTTAGCCATTTCAATACTTCTCCATAAAAATTTCTGATTTTCATTATATCACAAACGTTTATGAAATTAAAGTATAAATGTATATTTTTTTGAAAAACATTAATGTTTCACGTGAAACAAAAAAGCAAGGTCTCCCCTGCTTTACTGTGAATTTACCGGCTTTTCGATTTTTACGGTATATTCTATGTGCGTATCGGTCTCGTTCTTTATCGCCTTTGCGCTGATTCCACTTTTTCTCATAGTCGTCACCGCGTGGTTGAGCGTGTTTATAAAAATACGTATGTCTTTAAATACCATAACCTTTTTACCTTTTTTATTCTTATCCTGTGATTTTGTAAGAATATCGCAGATCAGCTGTTCCGTCGCGCTTACTGTAAGCCCCTGCTCGACGATTGTATCCAATACCTGCTCCATAAGCTCAACCGACGGTAAACGCAATAAAGCTCTTGCGTGGCGCTCAGTTAAACCGAAAATTGTTATGTTGTATCTGATTTCATCGGGCAGACGCAGAATGCGAAGCTTATTCGAAAGTGCGGACTGCGATTTACCGAGCTTTCGCGAAACCTCTTCCTGGGAAAGACCGAATCCTTTGATAAGCCTTTCTATTGCCATAGCTTCTTCAAAAAAGTGAAGGTTTTCTCTCTGCAGGTTTTCAATTACGGCAAGGAGTGCCGATTTCTCGTCGTTGATGTCCACAATAATCGACGGGATTGAAGAAAGACCTGCCATTTTGCATGCACGAAGTCTGCGTTCGCCGGAAATCAGCTCATATCTGCCGTTTTCCTTTTTCCTTACTGTTACGGGCTGTAAAAGACCGTTATAATGGATGCTTTCGGCAAGTCCCTCAAGATCGTCCCAGTTAAAGTTCTTTCTCGGCTGATGCGGACTGGGTTGGATCATCCTTGCAGGGATAAGAACGACTTCGTTGCTTTTTTTCAGTTTATTCTGGTTTTTAAGCATAAAAAACCTCCCTTTTGCTACCAGATATAATTTATCATCCAAAAGAGAGGTTGTCTATTATTTTTCATTTACCAAAAACGAGCTTATTTTATTTAATTCTGCTTTATGCAAGCGGTTTTTTTGAAATCTGTGCCGAAGCACGTGGATATTTTGGCGGAGTCTGCGATATTTTTTTTGTAATAATTATACATCTTTCGCCGCAGTTATCAATATCAAGGTGGCAGACTTTCTCGACTTTACCGCCGAGAAGTTTGATTGCACCTTTTGCGCTGTCAAGCTCTTCGTCAGCTTTGGCAGCCTTCATCGGAGCAAAAACACCGCCGACCTTCACAAACGGCATACAATATTCGCTCAGAGTGTTCATATTTGCAACTGCTCGTGCTGTTACAAGGTCAAACTGTTCGCGGTATGCCTTGTCTTTGCCTGCGAGTTCAGCTCTTGAATGAAGAATAACCGCAGAGAGACCGATTTCATCAAGAACATCTGCAATAAAGTTAAGACGCTTGTTTGTGCCGTCCATAAGCGTGATTTTTATGTCCGGACGCGCAATTAGAAGAACAACACCGGGAAAACCTGCACCTGTGCCGACGTCGATAACCTTTGCGTCTTCCTTAAGGTCAACTACCGTAAGAAGACTGAGTGAATCTACAAAATGCTTGAAAAGCACTTCATCAGGTTCGGTTATTGCAGTAAGATTAAGAGTTTTGTTTGTTTCAATAAGCATTTCAGCGTACTTATCAAGTCTTTCAAGCGCAATATCATCAAGCTGAATGCCGATTTTTGCAGATTCTTCTTTTAAAAGCTGTTTATTGATCATTACGGCACTCCTTTTCAAGATAGATAAGCAGAACTGAGATATCCGACGGACTTACGCCTGAAATACGGGAAGCCTGTCCGATATTGTGCGGTCTGATCTTTGAAAGCTTTTCTCTTGCTTCAAGTCGCAGACCGTGGATTGAATTATAATCCGTGTCTTCGGGAAGCTTTTTAACTTCAAGACGGTGCATTTCATCGACCTGAGCCTGCTGACGCTTGATATATCCCTCGTATTTGATATCAATTTCGACCTGCTCAAATATTTCACGGGGCAGGGGAGGACGGTCAACGTCAAAATCAGTAAGGAGGTCATAATTAAGCTGTGGACGCTTCAAAAGCTCTGCAAAACGTACACCTGTGTTAAGCGGTGATGTTTCACGTGAAACAAGCAGGCTGTTTATAGCCTCTGACGGAGCAATTACCGTTGACTGAACACGTTTTTTCTCAATATCAATAAGTTCAAGCTTTTTAAGGTATTTCTGATATCTTTCCTCGCTTATAAGGCCGATTTTATATCCGATCGGCGTCAGACGGCGATCAGCATTGTCCTGACGGAGAAGAAGACGGTATTCGGAGCGTGAAGTCATCATTCTGTACGGGTCAGAACAGCCTTTTGTTACAAGGTCGTCAATGAGAGTACCGATATAAGAGCCTGAACGCTCCAGAATAAGCGGTTCTTTGCCCAAAATCTTGTGTGCGGCATTAATACCCGCAACGAGACCCTGAGCAGCAGCTTCTTCGTAGCCTGAAGAGCCGTTGAACTGTCCTGCACCGAAAAGACCGCTGAAATCGTTGAATTCAAGGCTTGCTTTAAGTGCAAGCGGATCAACGCAGTCGTATTCGATGGCATAAGCAGTTCTCATCGTCTCTGCATTTTCAAGACCTGGAATTGAACGGATAAATTTAAGCTGAACGTCTTCGGGCAGGGAAGAGGAGAGTCCCTGAAGGTACATTTCCTCGGTATGCTCGCCACAGGGCTCAATAAATATCTGATGTCGTTCTTTTTCAGCAAAGCGAACGATTTTATCTTCAATACTCGGGCAGTATCTCGGACCGACACCGTCGATTTTACCCCCATAAAGAGGGGAGCGGTGCAGATTCTGCATAATTATATCTTTTGTTTCAAGGTTTGTGTATGTAACATAGCAGGGGAGTTTGTTTTCTACCACGCTGTTGCAGTCAAAAGAGAACGGAACAATATGCTCGTCACCCTCTTGAATTTCTAATTTAGAAAAATCAACAGTTTTTCTGTTAACTCGTGACGGAGTACCAGTCTTGAATCTTCTTGTCGGAAGACCGAGCACTTTGAGTGATTCTCCAAGCTTTTTGGCAGGGAACATACCGTCGGGGCCGCTTTCGTATGAAACATCGCCGACGTAAACCTTGCCTGCAAGGAATGTACCCGTTGCAAGGATGATGCAGTCGGCCGTATAAATCGCCTCAAGGTGGGTTTTAACCTGCCAGGTGCCGTCTTCAAGCTGTTTAAGGTCAACAATCTCTGCCTGACGAAGGTCAATGTTGTCCTCAAGCTCAAGAACATGCTTCATATAGTCGGAATAAAGTCGACGGTCAATCTGCGCACGAAGGCTGTGAACGGCAGGACCTTTGCCGAGGTTGAGAATACGGCTTTGCAGGGTGTTGGCATCGGCCGCTTTACCCATTTCACCGCCAAGGGCATCAATTTCGCGGACAAGGTGTCCCTTTGATGTGCCACCGATTGACGGATTGCACGCCATATTGCCGACCCAGTCAAGGTTGATTGTAAAAACGCAGGTGTCGCAACCGAGGCGCGCCGAAGCGAGGCCTGCTTCAATTCCTGCATGGCCTGCACCGATTACGATAACCTGATATTTTCTTGCAAAATATTCCATAAAATTCCTTACTTTCCTACGCAGAATTGTCTGAAAACTTCGTCAACGACGGCTTCACTTGCTTTCTGACCGGTCAACTCGAGCAGGGCGGCAATCGCACCGTCGATGCAGACACCGATCGCATCGAGTGTCAGACCGAAATCGATCGCGTTAAGAGCTTCCTTAAGGCTTGCAAGCGCATTTTCACAGCAGATTCGCTGTCTTTCGTTTGCGAGCATTGCGGCTGACGTGTCAAAATCCTTTGTGCCGATGAGTGTTGCAACGGTTTCGCACAGTTCATCGTAACCTTCGCCGTCTTTTGCAGAAATTGCAACGCATTTTCCAAGTTTATTTTCTATAACAGAAATATCAGCACGTTTTTCAAGGTCAGTTTTATTTATAATAGGTATAACTGTCTTTCCTTCGCAAAGCTCGATAAGCTCCATATCCTCGTCCGTGAGTTCTCTCGAAAGGTCGAAAACAGCAAAAATAACTGCCGAGCGTTCAAGCTTTTTACGGCTTCGGTCAACGCCGATTTTTTCAACCTCGTCGCCCGTCTCGCGCATACCTGCTGTGTCCGAAAGGCGGAGGATGCAACCGTTGAGGTTAACTGTTTCTTCAATAACGTCTCGCGTTGTTCCCTCGACGGAAGTGACGATTGAACGGTCGTAACCCGTAAGAAGGTTCATGAGCGTTGATTTTCCGACGTTCGGCTTGCCGACGATTGCCGCGTCGACGCCTGTAGTAACAGCCATACCGCTGTCAAAACGTGAAAGAAGAGTGTTTATTTCGTTTATTGCATTGTTAATTGTGTTTCTGAGATTCGTTTCGTCAATTTCTTCAATCTCGTCGTCGGGATAATCTACCCATGCGGCCATATGAGCTGCAACAGAGAGAAGAGAAGAGTTGATTTCGTTGATTTTTCTGCTCAGTGAGCCTTCAAGAAGGTTGTAGGCGGCATTTGCGCCCTGTTCTCCCTGGGCGGAGATAAGAGTCATAACGCCTTCTGCCTTGGAGAGATCCATTTTTCCGTTAAGAAAGGCACGTTTTGTAAATTCGCCGGGTGCGGCAGGGGATGCGCCGTTTTCAAAAACGAGGCGGAGAATTTTTTTCGTAAGGAAAATTCCTCCGTGACAGTTGATTTCAACAACGTTTTCGCCCGTGTAGCTGTGCGGAGCGCGGAAAACAAGACAGATCGCTTCGTCAACGGCATTTTCACCGTCGAAAATTCTGCCGTAATGCGCTCTGTAACCCTCAGAATCGCTAAGAGTGCAACCTGAAAAAGCCTTGAAAACCTTGTCGCAGATTTCAAAAGCTTTGTCACCCGATATTCTTATAATTCCGACGCCGCCGGTACCCATCGGAGTGGATATGGCGGCGATAGTTGTTTTCTCTGTCATAATTTTTTACCTTATATAACAAGATTGGCGTTAATTCCTTCAAGGCGCTTTGCGATTCTGAAGAAAGCAGCCTTTGCCTTTGAATTTTCAAGAGTCTGCATACCCGTAACGGAGCAGAAGGAAAGCTTTTTGTCCTCGGGAACAACACCGAGAAGCTGAAGAACAGTAGCATCGATAACTTCATCAATGTTGAGGTAGTGTCCCTGAGTAGTAAGCCTTTTATTGAAACGGTTGATTATAAGGCGGACGTTTTCAAGTCCTTTTGCAAAAAGAATGTCACCCGCATAAAGTCCGACGCGTACGCATACCTCATCGGGGGTTGAAACAATGATTCCTTCGTCTGCACAGGCTGCGGCAAGGAGGAATCCTCCGCGCACACCGGCAGGGGAGTCAAAGAGAATATAATCAAAATCGTTTTCGTATTTTTCAATCATTTTTTTAACGGCATCTTCGGTAAAGCTTTCGTCAAATTCAGGGGGAGCAACAAGGAGCTTCGGGCCGATTGTTGAACGCAGAGCCGTTGAAGGCTCGCAATGGCCGTTAACGACGTCGCCCCAGTTGAAAATTCCCGTGTCGTCAGCCGCAAGAATGAGGTCAAGGCAACCCATACCGATATCAAAGTCAATAACAAGAGTGCTCAGCCCCATTTCGCAAAGGGCAACGGCAACTCCGGCAGTGAGTGAGGATTTACCCACACCGCCTTTACCTGAAGCAAAAATTATCTTTTTAGCCATAATTTAATACCTCTCAGTAATTTTTTAGAAATCAGAAAATTTTAAACAGCTTTATCAGAATAAAAGGTCGGAATCAACCGTTCCTTCTGAGTAAGAATCATCCTCGGTATCAGACGGTTCTGATGAAGTTTTGTTTTCAAAATAATAATTGTAAACGTCGCAGGCAACGGGAGCGCAGCTGCTACCCGACCTTGCACCCTCAATGGCAACCGCAACCGAAAGTTCGGGACTGCCGTAGGGAGCAAAGGAAATGTTGAAACCGTTGGTGTAAACATTCTTACTGCCGTTGATTGTTTTTTCAACCTGGGATGTACCTGTCTTACAGGCAACCGCAACATCAAGCTTGCCGAAGTTGTTGCGGCAGGAACCGTTTGTTACAACAAGTCGCATACCCTGATGAACTGTATTGACGTTTTTCTCGTCAAAGCCTGTGTTGCAGACAACTTCAGGCTCTTTTTCAAGCACTGAAACGGAATTATCCGCAGAAAGAATAGATTTAACGATGTGTGCGCTGTAACGTGTGCCGCCGTTTGCGATTGTTGCCGTGTAGTTACAGAGCTGAAGGGGAGTGAAAAGGTTACCTGCCTGTCCGATTGAGGACTGAAGCGAGAAACCGGGCATCCACGTCTGGTTGATTGAAGTACGGTAGCTCGGGGAGTCAAGAACACCGACGTTTTCGTTAAGCTCGATGCCTGTCGGCTGGCCGAGACCGAGCATTTCACGGTACATATTCATTTTATCAATGCCGAGTTTTTCACCGCCGAAATAGTAGAAAAATGAGTTGCACGAATCCTGAAGAGCCGTTCTGACGTTGATTGTGCGGTTTTCATGGGCAATCTGACAAACAAAATGATGACCGAGGAAATTGTAATCGTACGCACAATATTTTGTTGAAGACGGGTCAACGATACCTTCCTCGAGGCAGGCAATAGCTGTTGAAACCTTTGCTGTTGAACCCGGAGCATATGTGCTCAGGAGCGCACGGTTATAAAGCGGAGAATTAGTGTTCTTCGCAAGTTTTTCGTAGTCGTCAAAATAAGTTGTAAGGTCGTAAGAAGGGTAGGAGGCAATCGCAAGGATTTCGCCCGTATTGCAGTCCATAACGACAACTGCACCGCCGCCTGCATTGGCTGTACCGATTGATTCGCAGGTTTTCTTAAGCGCATCCTGTGCAACCTTCTGCAGGTTGGCATCAATTGTGAGAACAATGTTGTCACCGTTTTTAAGACCTTCAATGATTGTTTCCTGAGTGCCGTCAGAATTTGTTTTAACGGTTTTTATTCCGTTTTTGCCTTTAAGGTTTTCTTCAAAAGCTTTTTCTATCCCGCTTTTGCCGACGATGTCGTCCATCGCATAACCTTTTTCCTTAAGGACAGCGTATTCTTCGGCATCGATTGCGCCCGTAATTCCGAGAATGTGCGCGGCTATCGTACCGTCTGTGTACTCGCGGTAGGTAGAAATCTGCACGTCAACACCGCGGTAGAAGGTGCTGTTTTCCTTAATTGCGGAAACGAGACTGTCGCTTACGTCCTGCGCAAAAGTATACGGATTTGCCGTGTTGAATACGTTTGCTTTCATATTGATGCAGACGGAAGCAATTTTAAGAATTTCCTGCTTTTTGTACTCAGAAAGAGAATATTTTTCAATAATCTCGTTCATGCAGTCGTCTGCCGTAGCGTATTTGTTAAGGTGAAGCATATCGCGGGACTTGAGCTTTGAGATATCTTTGTCTCTGCCCTCAATGAACTGGTAGTTTCCGTTCGCGTCGAGGGTTATCGGAAGCTCGTTTATCCATTCCTCACCGTTTTTTTCAAAAAGATTTACAAGGGAAAGAATAATCTTGTTGCGCTCTGCCTGTTCTTTTGTACCCGGGAAGCTCGAAGCGTTAAAAATTATGTCGTTACCCTGACGGTTGCCGACGAGGACAACGCCGTTACGGTCAAGGATCTGTCCTCTTGTTGCCTTGATCGTCGTTGATGAAGATGAAGAGGCAACCTTGGAAGCGTATTTATCGCCGTTGATTACCTGAACGTTTATAAGACGGATGCCGAAAATAAGAAAAAAGCAGACAAAGATTGTAATAAGGGCAATAAATCTGCCTTTTTTATCTTCGTGTGCCAGTCTCATATTTTCAACTCCTTTTTATTTGAATTTTTTCGAAATTGCTCTGACAATAAAGTAGTAAAGCGGTGTGAGAAGAATCGTATAAATCATCGACGGGAACAGGTACCTGAAAAATGTATATACGGCGGTGCCTGAGCCGTTGAAAGCGTAATATAAAAAGTAAACAAGCGCAGTGTAAATAAATGAAGAAGCGGAAACGAAGATTGTTGCGCAAAGCAGATTGTTTCGCATAAGGTATGTTATCAGTGCACCCGAAAGGAAGCCGATGCAGGTGAAAAACAGGGAATTGAGTATCGTCGACTGTGCGCTGAAAGCGTCAAGCATTGCGCCTGCGGCAAGGCCGTAAAAAATTCCTGAAAATTCACGTTCAAACATCGAAATGCAGACAATAGCAGGGATAAGCAGGATTGCCTTTATTCCGAAAGGTTCAGGGAAAAGACCGCCCGTATTCTGAACGGTGAACGTAAGAACGGTCAAAACGGCAAGAATAACACGGCGCACTATTATATTTTTTTCGTCAATTTTATTGATATATTCCATAGACGCCGTAATTCTTCCTTTCCTTTTATTTTTTATTCAGCATTGTTTTCAACAGCAACAATGCCCTGTCCTTCAAATTCCTTGATTACAAAAACTTCACTGAGTTCGGAAAGATTGAGTGATGAACGAACGGTTGCATAAGCGGAAACACCGTCCGAAGCGTTTTCGAGGGTGAAAATTGTACCGACGATAAGGTCCTTCGGGAAAATACCGCCGCTTCCCGAAGTGCAGATAATACCGTTCGGGGATATTTCAGTTCCTCTTTTAAGTCCGGGAATTTTGCTGTAAACTCCGTTTGCATTGTTTCCCGTACCCGTTGCGTAGCCGACCTCGCCCGTGTATGATTCATAAACACCGACGTTGACGTCAGGGTTTGCGATTGTTTTGACCGTGCAGGTTGTGGGAGCAACGGAAGTGACGATTCCGACAAGGTTTTTGCCGTAAATTACGGGGTCGTTTACGCTGATGTCGTCAAGCGAACCCTTGTTAAGCGAGAACGATTCGTTCATATCCGCGGAATCGTGAGAAATAATTGTAGCACTTTCAAAAATGAAATCGGGATTTTCTTCTTTTACTCCGAGGAAGTCCTCGTAGATTTCAAGTTTCTTTTTTGTTTCGTTGTAATCAACAACTTCTTCCTGGTAATTTTCAATCTGTTCTTTAAGCTTTCTGTTTTCTTCAGCAAGAGTTGCAGAGGACTTGAAATTGTCGTAGAAATTTGAAAATTTATAACTCAGGTAGGAAGAAAATGACTGAAGCGGAGAAAGCACCGTACTTGTCGCCGAAGAAAGGGGAGTGTTATTGCTGTGGGAAAGAGCCGCAATAACAGCGCCGAGAATAATTGCAACAATAACACAAATAAATGCTTTTAAAGCACTGCTCTGATAAAACTTGCGCAAACCGCTTCACCTCCTGTATTTTAAAATCTTTTATTATTAATGGTGTTTTTCGAGGCAGATGCCTGTTCCCTCAACAACGCAGTCGAGAGGGTTGTCGGAAATTGTAACGGGAATCTTGATTTCCTTTTCGATAAGAGTGTCAAGTCCGCGAAGCATTGCGCCGCCGCCTGTCAGTGTGATACCACCGTCGATAATGTCAGCAGAAAGCTCAGGCGGTGTGTTTTCAAGCGTTGTACGGATTGCATCGAGAAGATGGTTGATGTTGCCTCTGAGCGCGCTGCGGATTTCTTCCGCAGTAACCTCAACATCCTTCGGAAGACCGTCAACGAGGTTGCGACCCTTGACGCTCATTGCGCCCTCGCCCTCGTACTGGTAAGCTGAACCGATTTGGATTTTGATATCCTCAGCGGTTCTTTCGCCGATAAGAAGACCGTGCTTCTTTCTTATGTAATTGATGATAGCTTCGTCGTAGCTGTCGCCTGCAGTTTTAACTGAGCGCGATGTAACGATATCGCCGAGCGCAACAACTGCAACCTCTGCCGTACCGCCGCCGATATCAACAATCATTGAACCGCGGGGAGCGTCAACGGGGAGGCCTGCGCCCAGAGCAGCAGCCATCGGCTGTTCGATAAGGCTTACGTATCTTGCGCCTGCACTTTTTGCAGCATCGTTAACAGCTCTGCGCTCAACCTCGGTAACGCCCGACGGAACGCAGATCATAACTCTTGTTTTGCTGAACGGGGAAGCCGTAACAGCTCTGCGGATGAATTTACGAAGCATTTCTGCCGTTGCGTCGAAGTCGGCAATAACACCGTTGCGAAGCGGACGGACAGCACCGATTGAACCGGGTGTACGGCCGATCATTTCCTTTGCCTGCGAACCGACGGCAACAACGCGAACGGGAGTGTAGCGCTGGTCAACCGCAACAACTGACGGCTCGCGGATGATGATACCCTTACCTTTAACAAAAACGAGAGTGTTTGCTGTGCCTAAATCTATACCGATGTCCTGTGAAAACAACATATCAATTTCTCCTAATTCTTATTTTGCTGAGGTTGCAGAAGTTGTATCTTCTTCAACAATTTCTTCTTCAAGAAGCTCTTCTTCTGACGGTGCCTCGGTTGAAGGGATTTCAGGTCTTGTTCCGCCAAGGTTTTTGAGCTCGTATGCTTTTCCGATTTCTTCAATAAGCTCAGCCTCAGTGAAGCATTCGTTGTATGCAAAGGCTCTGATTTCAAAAAGTGCGAGACCCTGCTCAACGAGGTAGTAGTAGAAAGTTCCTTCGCCGTGGTTTGATGTGTATGACATTGCTTTTGCTTTAAGTCCTAAGACTTCTGTTTCGTATTCCTTAAGGTTGTCAAATCCGTCGATTTTCTCAACGTAAGCGCGTGCAAGACCTTTTTCTTTTGCATAAAGGTTGTTCGGGTCAGCCATAATATCGTAACGGATCTTAACTTCGCACTGCGGTTTGCCCGTATCCTTGCAAACGCCGATGTGCTGCATTCCGAGGTAATCGTTTGCGCAGTAGTCCGACCAACCCTTGTTGAGCTTAAGCTTTATAAAAGCGTTTTCGATTTTCTTTCCGTTGCTGCTGACAACCTTGTCGGGGAAAATGTAGCTTTTGGTTGTGTCAACACCGTTTTCATCCTTAACTTTTTCGTAAAGATTACCGTATTCGTCCTGAACGAAGTCTCCGTGGATGTCCGTAACGACGATATGAGTCTGGCCGACGTCGTCAACGAGAGCATCTTTTTTACCGCGTGCAACGAAAAAGACGATTAATGCAACGATAACCAGAGCGACAGCGACAAACACGATTTTTGACGCAGTATCCCAAGATTTTTTAGTTGCATTTCCTTTTGATTTTTTTAAAGAAATATCTGAAAATTTTTTCACGAAAATCCGCCCACTTTACAATTTTATTCAGTATATTAGTATATCATCACAGTGTCAAAAAGTCAATGCACAAACGGACAATTATGGTTGACATATGAGGGAGTTTTTGGTAGAATAACTTCATCCGAAAATGTCTTCGTAGCTCAGATGGATAGAGCGTTCGCCTCCTGAGAATTAATTATAACAATCGCTTTTAATTAAAAAGCGATTGACACAATGTTAATTTTATACCAACATTCTTGGGTGGAGTGAGATGTGGGTTCGAGTCCCACAAGTGGCAAAAAAAGAACACGCAAAAAACTTATCCCGGCTCGTCTGCCCTCTTAGTTTAATGGATAGAACAAGGTCCTCCTAAGACTTAGATATCGGTTCGATCCCGGTAGAGGGTGCCAAAAAGAGTTGTGAAACTTTAATTTTTTAAGGTTTCACAACTCTTATTTTTTTTTTGCTTTTCTGCTAATGAAAATTAGCAGAAAAATTGCCTCTCAGCTAATAAAAATCGCCACTCTGCTAATATTGAGCATTAGCACCAGATAATTCTTGCTAAAACAAAGGCGATTGATGTCAGGTTAATGCAGTATTTTTTGATATAAAGTAATCCTTATATAAGGCAAACTATAGTGAATATAATGTAATAAAACTAAATAAAATTTTTCTATAAAACTTAAGGAATCGTTGCTTCAGAAATGAAGAATAACGGTTCCTTTTTTTATTTGTGCAATTTTCACAAACTTTAAAAACTTTTCAAGAAAAGCTGATTTTGGGTTGTTTTTTTGCCCTTCCCGTTCCCTTACAAGTGAGGGGTATTTTTCAAGCCTCTCAAAGGGACCTTGAAAATTTAATATACAGGAAACAAAACACATCAGTTTCAACACGAGCTTTTCAGTTAGTACGCCACGACCTCAAGAGAGCGAGCGATAAAACTGTTCTGTAAATATTGAGTGGTTCTCAATAAAGCGATGACTGTTGAAGCCTATAATGGTACTCCTGCTTAGTCACAGGTCGAGCGTGATAAAACCGTCGCAACCGATGAAAGTAGCTCTGAGTTAGCAACAGAGGGGTGAGATTCCCGTGGTGTAGAAAAACCAATCTACCGTTTTGTTTCTTCCCAGTAAAGCAGCGTGTCAAAAGTTCATCTGAACTCGTTCGATGATTTATTTGAAACGGACGAAAGTCGTGAAGACTTAAAGAGAGAAAGGCTTATGGAAATTCCCATTTCTTTAATTCACGATTTCCCTGACCACCCATATAAGGTTAAAGATGATGAAAATATTCAACTATTGGTTTTGAACGCACATGTTCGCTGCGAGAATGATGTGTTTGCTTTGCAAACATTAAGGGTCTGCGACGCTGATTTTAAATAACGGTTGCGTTGCAACCTACACCTCATCAGTCACTTCGTGACAGCTTCTCCTCAAGGAGAAGCCCTGGAATTGCGCACTTTCATAGCCTTCCCCTTGAGGGGAAGGTGCCGAGGAACGAGGCGGATGAGGTGGAAAACAACAGAACTCTACAACCCCAAATTTGTTGATGACATTTTTGGAAAACAAAAAGGAAACACCGAAGTGTTTCCTTGAAATTTTATTAAACATTGAAGAGGAAGTGAACGACGTCGCCGTCTTTCATAACGTATTCCTTGCCCTCTGAACGGATAAGACCTTTTTCTCTAGCAGCCGCGAGTGATCCGTTTTCCATAAGATTTTCAAAGCTGATGACTTCAGCGCGGATAAAGCCTTTTTCAAAGTCTGAATGAATTTTACCTGCTGCCTGCGGAGCTTTGGTGCCTTTTTTAATTGTCCATGCTCTTACTTCGGGAGTACCAGCAGTGAGGTAAGAGATGAGACCGAGAAGGTCGTAGCTTCTCTGAATGAGGAGGTCAAGACCTCCCTTTTCAACTCCGAGCTCAGCAAGGAACATTTCTTTTTCTTCCTTGTCAAGGCTTGCAATTTCAGCTTCAAGCTCAGCGCAGATCGGGAGAACCTGCGATTCATCCTCTTTCGCAATTTCACAAACGGCATTGAAACGCGCGTTTGATTCGATGTTGTTTGCAAAGTCGTCCTCGCTCATATTGCAAGCATAGATAACAGGCTTTGATGTAAGAAGCGCGATGTCAGCGATGATTGCTTTTTCTTCGTCGTCACATTCGATGCTTCTTGCAGATTTTCCTTCTTCAAGATGAGCTTTGAGTGCCTTTAAAAATTCATATTCTTTTGCAAGGCTCTTGTCGCCCTTCATAGCCTTAGCTGTTCTGTCGATACGGCGCTCAACCATTTCGATATCGGAGAAGATAAGTTCAAGGTTGATTGTCTCAATATCTCTTGCAGGGTCAACGCTTCCGTCAACGTGAATGATGTCGTCATTTTCAAAGCAACGGACAACGTGGATAATTGCATCAACCTCACGGATGTGAGAAAGGAACTTGTTTCCGAGACCTTCGCCCTTTGATGCGCCCTTAACAAGACCTGCGATGTCAACGAATTCGATTACTGCGGGAGTAATTTTTGCAGGGTTATACATTTCTGCAAGTGCATCAATTCTGCTGTCGGGAACGGCAACAACGCCGACGTTCGGCTCGATTGTGCAGAAAGGATAGTTTGCAGACTGTGCGCCTGCGTTTGTTATTGCATTAAAAAGTGTACTTTTGCCGACGTTCGGCAGACCTACTATACCAAGCTTCATATTTTTCTTCCTTTTTTCAAAATATTACTGATACATTATATACGTTGAAAGATAAAATTTCAAGTGAATATATTTAATCGTTGAAAAAAGTGGAGAAAAAAGATATAATCAAAACAATAGATTTTCTGTGATTTAATAAATTCGGGTTTGTAGGGATCTTCAATGTTGCAGATATCAGGCCCCCTTGCCTAAAGGGGGCTGGCACGACGAAGTCGTGACTGGGGGATATTTTTACAAAAAACTATGAAAAATCAAGCTTTTCACGAAGTATCCCTCC
>JAGAKF010000096.1 GCA_017625835.1 Clostridia bacterium | reverse complement strand
TAAATTCTGTCGGCGGCAGCAAGCCACCGCCCTACGCTGTTTATTCAACTCATCACGTAGGGGACGGGTTTCCCGTCCCGTCAGATACGGTGCAATTTTGCGGGAGGCGAAACGCCTCCCCTACAGGCACTATCAAAGTCTAGGTGTTATATTTTAGCGTCGCAGGCCCTTAATGTTTGCAATGCAAACACATCATTCGCGTAGCGAACATCATTCATCATATCCGCACAGCGGATGCATCATTGCAAAGGCATCGCCTTTGCTCAACAAACCCGAATTTGTTTAGATTTTTATATAAAATATTTGTAATTTTCCTGCTTCTGTGATAGAATATCTCGAATTAATTTTTCGGGGTATTAATTATGCTTGATTTTATAAAAACAAATTCTTTCATCATTGCGCAGATTTTCGGATTTATGGCAATGATTGTGTCGATCTCAATGTACCAATTCAATAAGCACAAAAAGGTAATGCTTATGATGGTTCTGTGTGCGCTTCTCTGGTGCTGTCATTACACCTTTCTGGGGCTTTTTACACCCGTGGCAATGAATTTCCTCGGTGCCGTAAAAAACTTCATTTTCAGCTTCAAAGAGGGCAAACAGATCGAATCAAAAACCATTCCGATTATTTTTCTCATTCTTTCCGTTGTGTCGACGATACTTACCTGGAAAGATGCGTGGAGCGTTCTGCCGTTGATTGCATCGATTTTTGCAGTCGTTGCGCAGTGGCAGGTTAATGTAAAATATCTTCGTCTGCTTACAATTCCTGTCTGTGTCTGCTGGTTTATTTACAATATCAACAACCAATCCTGGGCAGGTACGGCAAACGAGGTATTTGTCTTGATTTCAATTACCGTTGCGCTTATCCGAAACAAAGAACCGAAGAAAGCTGAATAAAAGATTAAGGGACTGTTTCTGCAGTCCCTTGCTTGTTTTTCTTACTTACTTTATTGTATTTACTATGCCGACGAAAAGGGGAGTTGAATCGTCAGAAGTGATGACGAATATAAACGGTCTGTTGAGCCTGAAATCGACCTCTTCGCCAACGATCATTCCCTCGGTGTCGACGCCGATATACGTAAACGCTGCCGCGGTACAGCCTTTTTCGTCAACTGTTACTCTTGCGCTGTGGCTGATCTGGTTAACAAAAGCTGACTGATTGGGCATAATCGGTGTGAAATCTGCCTTT
Organism: Clostridia bacterium; assembly: GCA_017625835.1. Lineage (GTDB taxonomy): Bacteria > Bacillota > Clostridia > Oscillospirales > Acutalibacteraceae > CAG-488. Next base: position 5,524 of record JAGAKF010000096.1, on the reverse strand, counting down.
GCCTCGTCAAAAACGTCCGAAACACCGAGTTTTTTTATGTTGTTAATCAGGTCCATTGAAGAAGCTACATCAAACTTCGGCATATACATATTTACAATAATATTGTCGTGAGTATTTTTAGGAGTTGTGCCGTTGAGTATCGGATTGATGTCTCCGTTTTTGATCAGGTTTTCGGGGGATGTATCCTCATCAGGGAGAATAAGCCACATCTTGCCTGAGTTTTTGAACGACAGTGACGTTGCGGTGTAATTATCATCAGTATAAAGCGGAGAGCCGGTCATACGCTGATGCATAAAGTCAACGGTTTCCTCTCCTTTTGTTCCGCGGAAAGTGTCGGGTTTTGTGAGGTGCTCGTAAAATTCATTGTGCCAACTTGCTTTGAAATAAACCGAGCTTGCAAGCCCGAGAACGGTTGAACGGTTGAATTCGACTTCGTTTGCCTGCTCTTTCAGAAGTCCGCCTGTCTGCTCGTTAAGCCAGGACTGCAAAGCTTTGTTGTATTCTTCGCTGCCCATAACACCGCTGAAAGCAGATGCGTAATACTTCTCCGCAAGCAGGTTGAGAGTTGATTTGTTATAGTCAATTCCGTCGCGCAACCATACAGAATTAGCGAGGACGTTGGTTTTGATTCCATCGTCGGAATAGTTGCTGAGCCAGAGTTTGTTTGCCAGTGTACGGACATCGTTTATGCTGTTTGCTCCGAGCAGGTCGAGTATTTCTTTTCTCGTCTGCCCGTCTGTTGATTCGGCAAGCATACAAAGCGCCATATAAACATTGACGGGGGAGTAGACAAGGTTTTCACCCTTTGTGTCTGCGAAAAATGTTTTGATTGTCGATGTGAAGAAACGGCTGTATTTGCTTGCCTGCGCAACGTTGGCACTTCTCTGTTCAAAATCCTCTGACCATTTGTCCAGGGCCTCGGAGTAAGCTCTCCAGTCAAGTTCGCCGTTGCCGTTGTCAAAATCCGTTTCTATGGGATACTGAACCATTTTAGGATAGACGGCAGTTGTGAGTGCGTTTGATTTCATAACAGGATTTTGCGTATGCAACTGTGTGTTTTCAACGGTAGGGTCATTTCCCTGTGGGGGATTAAAATGAAAATGCCCCAACATAGCACCGACTATAATACAGAAGCAAGCGGCAACTGCAACCCATTTTATCCATGTTTTGTTCTTTTTCTTTTTTCTGAATTTCTGAGTGTCAGCTATTGTTTTTTCGTCAAGGTTATTCATAGAATCAATAATATCTTCAGGTTTCATATCAGTTCCTCCTTTTCAAGATATTCTTTAAGGCTGAGCCGTGTGCGGTGGAGAATACTTTTGACCTTGCTTTCGCTCGACCCCGTGAACCCTGCAATGTCACGAACGGAGTCAAAGTAAAAATACCTGCACACAAATATGTTTTTCTGCTCCTCAGGAAGCGACGAAACAAAGCTGTTTATTGCGCTCGAAAGAGCCTTTGCATCGGCTTCTTTTTCAGGCGAGCCCTCGTTCGAAGTGCAGTCGTAAAGCTCATCAAGTGAAATCGCATATTCAGAGCCGACACGTTTTTTTGTGGTCTTTTTTCTGTAAAGGTCAATGGAAATATTGCGCGTTATCTTGCTGAGAAAAGCGGAAAGAATCGCAGGCTTTTGCGGCGGTATGGAGTACCATGCCCTGAGGTATGTATCGTTCACGCTTTCACGGCTGTCCTCAAGATCTGCAAGAATATTGTAAGCTATTTTTGAAAGGTATTTTTCATACTTCAGCTGGGTCTGCGAAATCGCAGATTCATCTCTTTCCCAGTACAATTCAACAATTTTACTGTCCTCCATCGTTACACCTCCCTGAAACGTTTCACTATATATGACGTGAAAGAACAAGCTTGGTTGCATATATTTTAGCATTATATTGAAAAGTATTCAATAAGTGCGGTTTATATATTGAAACAGCACTTGCAAAACAAAAAATCCGCTCACCTGAGTGAACGGATTTTTTTCTTTATATCTTTATCGGATGATTCGGATTATTTTGTATTGTGTTTTCGTTGAACACAACATTTTCTGTATTTATTTCAACCTCGGGATAAACTATTCCGTCCGCTTTTGATACAATGTCGAAACAAAGCTTTGAGTTTTTGAAATCAATGTTTTTAATAGTAATATTTTCTGTCGGATAATTTGAATGGAACAGAATGTCAACATCGTTTTCAACAAGTATGTTTTCGAGCGTGATGTTGCCCTGAGGAACGCACACACAACCGGGATAATAACTGCGGGCATACGTGTCATAATTAAGGCTTATTGCAATTCCTATATTGCGCTTTTTCTGAAGTCTGCAGTTTCTTATTGTTATGTTGTGGCAACCGCAGTCGAATTCTTCCGTGTCGCGCACAGCAACCCAGTTAATACCGTCATATTCCGCAATTCCTGTTTCGTGGCAGGGTGGGGTAATGGAAGTGTAAAGCTGTCCGTCTTTCGGATTCATAAGAACACGGTATGTTCTGCCGTTGATTGCGACAGTGTCCGAGTGCTGGACCTGCATTCCTTTGTGCCATCTGCACCAGGCGCCGCCAAGAATTCTGCAGAAAAAGCCTGTTGTTGAATTGTCGTCGAGATCAATGCAGTTTTCGATTATTCCGTTTTCAATCCACCCGATATGAGTGTTTGATGTTGCGTAATCAAAGGCATTGAGTGCTATCGGGTCATCGAATGTACGGAATCTGCCGTTGCTGATAACGAAACCGTCGCCCCAACCGAGATGGACTCCGTCCTTGTTCCCTGTTATATACAAATCGTTGAGAATGATATTTTTAAATGCACTTATCTGGATCGCATAATCCTTTTCGAGCAAGCCGTGACATTCAAAACTTTCGACTTTCAGGTCTTCAACATAAATCATTGCGACCTGTGCGCGTAAGCCTGCGATTCGGCTGTTTACACCGAAATCATCGCTTTCGATACCGTTACATTCAAGATGCAGACCGACAATTTCAATATTGCGGTTGTATTCGCCGTTAAGCGCACCTTTGTTTATAAAAGCATTGCCGTTGACTGCGGTTACACTTGCTTCGCGCTGAAGAACCACACCTTCGCCGAACACGAGTTTTGTATTATCACCGATTTCGATTTGTTCGGAAATTCTGTAAATACCGGGAACTGTAACCAAAACTGTCCCACCGTTATCAACAGCTTTCTGCAAAGCTTCGGAGTTTTTATATGGATTGTTTTCGGGCAAAAACCCGTATTCGTTAGCGTTAGTCATAGTTTTCTCTCCTGAGAAATTTTGGGTATGCACAACTTTTTTAAGATGAAGTTACATCACAATATCTGCCGATAGTGAACTTCGTTTTTGGGAACCTAAGTTCTTTTCCGCGAGCAGTGATACCGTCGAGCTCAACCTGAACTGTGTTAGTTTTACTGTCTGTACCTGCGATTTTCGGTTTCATATATGAGGTGTATGAAATGTTTCTGAAAACAACATTTTTAATTTCGAAATTTTCTGCTTCCTCATCATAAATCTTTACGAGAATCGGTCTGCCTTCGTCGCGGAATATTTCAATGTTTTCAAAAAGTATGCCGTCGATGCTGCCTTCGATCTGCTCCGCTACAACAACAAGCGAGCCGATTCTGTCGTTGTCCCAGATACCGTCACGGTAAATTACGGCACAGTCACGGAACGTAACGTCTGAAATCTTCTTGTTTACTTCGCCCGTAATGCCGAAGCACCTTGCATATCCGCCCCAGGCAATGCAGTTTGTGAATGTGATGTTATTGCTGTCCATTGTACCGCCGAGAGCCTTTACCTCAAAGGTATCGTCTGCAACTCTTGCAAAGCAGTTGTCAACCGTTACGTTATGGCTGTTACAGATTGCAAAACCGTCACAGTTACCGCGGTTACCGATGATATCAACATTATCAATATCTACACCGGTACAGCTGTAGGAAATGAATGACCATTCGGGCGAATTTATGATTTTTATGTCTTTAACATTTACGTTGTTGCAGTTGGTGAAAACAACACCTCTTCTTTCACGCCTGTCAAGGGCTGTCATATCAATAACACCCCTGCCGGCAAGGGTTATGTTGTTGCAGTTATAAAAATTAATAAACGGGTATCTTGTAAGTCCTATGGAATTGTCGCCCGGTGCAGTCGGCTCCCAATATTTGTTCTCGTCCTCTGCACAATCAATATCATAAAGGTGGTTTGCAATCACATAAGCACCTTCACGGAGATAAATTACCAGATTGTTGTGTGCAACAAGGTTAACGTAGTCGTATTGATACACACCTTTATCAATAACCCAGACACTATCCTCTCCGTATTTCTCTATGTATGCCGCAATTTCTTTATCCTCGTCAACCTTTTCGCGCACCATAAGTGTGTATCCATAGTACTGGTTAGCGTCGTTGAAAAGGAAGGTATAAACACCTGTTTTGTTGATCGATGCGGTTACTGTATTATCTTTGCAAAGAGCCTCTACTCCGTGCGATTCAGGAAGCACAATAGCATTTTCGAGCTCTACATCAGCACCGGTTATCTCAATGTTGAATGAAAACTCTTCACTTGAATCAACATAAATTTCGGAGAAGGAGTGGAGAGTACCCGTATCGTCAACACGAATGAAAACTACCGAAGCATAAACGGGGATTTCCTCTCCGCTTACCTTTGCTGTATAATAAGGTGAAATCGTAATGCCGTTTATGTCGTCATATCCGCCCGACTGAACATATTCGGGCAGTTGAGCTGATGCTCTGCCGACAAGCTCCTGCTCGGTAAGTCCCGCTTCTTCAAGCGTGATAATTGCTTCTTCGGGATATTCAAGAAACGAAAAATCAAAGTTCTCACTCTCGGGGTAAATGGTGGCAGGGAAGAGGAGATTAGAACAGAAAATTGAAATAGTTGTAATAATTGTAAGAACAAACTTGATAATAGTTTGCATTTAATTACCTCCTTGAAAAATCTTTATACCGCTGATATGTGTTTTCGCATTGGGATTTTTCTGTATTACAAAAAACATATCATCCCGACAAACATAAATTTGTCGAGATGATTATAGCACACATAATATAAAATTACAATCAGAAACAGATGTTTCGCCCGCAATTCAGTAACACTTGGATTTTATTTGTGGCAATAGATTTCGATTGCTTTGCAGATAAACTCCGCTGTACCGTCAGCGTGCTTGTCTATATTGCTTTTGAAGCGTTCATCCGCAACATACATCTGACCGAGACCTGCTAAAATCTCGTTTGTGCAAAGATAATAATTCTCGGTGATGTGGTTTTGCATCATTTTTACAAGGTTTTGTGCTTCAGTGGAATCAGGACTTTCGTCTTTTCTCATGCAGAGTGCAAACTCTGCCATAATATGGTCCATTCCCTCGGCAAGGTCATTCCACTTCTGCTTGGAGTAGTTCTTAGTCCGTTCTGTATGTTCCTTGTATGCATCCGTTTTGCCCCATTTTTCTCTGGCTTCAGCCTTATATTTTTCAAATTCGCTGTTATCGAATGCTGCCATAACATTTTCTCCTTTCACGGCACCGT
>JAGAKF010000095.1 GCA_017625835.1 Clostridia bacterium | reverse complement strand
CTACATTTCAGAAGGGTGGGATATAAATATGACCAAAGCCAGCTCAAAAAAAGAAAAAAAGGCAAAGCAAAGAAAAAAGCCTGAAAAGCTTGAGTTTGTGCAAGACTTTATACCTATCAAGGATATAAATTACGGTGTTATTGAAACTACCGATGGCAGGTATATAAAAATATTGGAAATAGAACCCATCAACTTTATGCTTCGTTCAAGTGAAGAACAGTTCGGCATTATATCCTCATTTGCAAGCTGGCTTAAAATTTCTCCGATGCGACTTCAGTTTAAGAGCATTACCCGTAAAGCTGACTCCGACAAACACGTCGCTATGGTAAGAAAAGAACTTGAAGATGAAGAAAACGAACAGTGCAAGCATCTTGGCGAAGGTTATTTGAAACTGATTAAAGACGTCGGAAGCCGTGAGGCATTAACCCGGCGCTTTTTTCTTATATTCCAGTATGAGGATATGCACCGTACCGATAGCGATGACATCGGCAAAATTTATGGCGCATTGCAGACTGCAGAACACACTGCAAGAGCATATTTCCTTCAGTGTGGCAACTCAATCCTGCAACCCAAGGATCCCGATGAGGCAACAGCAGAGATTTTATATATGTTCTTTAACCGCCGTTCTTGTGTTGATGAACCGTTTTCGTCAAGAGTCAACCGTGTTGTCGTTGACACAATGGCCGCTAAGAACAAAATAATCGGCATTGATCCCGTTCCTCATATCAAGATGGTGAATTTCCTTGCTCCAAGAGGAATTTCCCTTAAACATAGCAATTATATCGTTATGGATGGGCTTTATTATTCATTCCTGTATATCAAAGGTGATGGATACCCCAGTGCAGTTCGTGCCGGGTGGATGTCATCACTTATAAATGCAGGCGAAGGAATTGACGTTGATGTTCACCTGCGCCGTGAAAATCGAAGCAAAACAATTGATAAGGTTGCACAGCGTATCAGACTCAACCGAACTAAGCTTCGCAGTATGCAGGATACGAGCACAGACTATGAAGAACTCACAAACTCCATTCAATCAGGATATTTCATCAAAAACGGAATTGCAAATAACAACGAGGACTTATTTTATATGTCCGTGTTTATTACGATTTCTGCAAAAAGCTATGATGAACTGATGTGGCGTAAACAGCAAATGACCGATATGCTTAAATCAATGGATATGTTCACCAGTGATTGCAGATTCAAACAGGAAGCTGCTTTCAAATCGGTAATGCCGTTTTTAAGCATAGTACCTTTCCTCGAAAAGAAATCCCAGAGAAATGTACTTACAAGCGGTGCAGCATCCACATATATGTTCACAAGCTTTGAAATGTCTGACGATACCGGTGTTTTACTTGGGGTTAACCGTCATAACAACTCACTTTGCATTGTTGACCTGTTTAACACAAAGAAAAATAAAAACGCAAATCTCAATCTGCTTGGCACGAGTGGCGCAGGCAAAACCTTTACAATGCAGCTCCTTGCACTTCGTATGAGAATGCGTGGTATTCAGTGTTATATTCTGGCACCGATTAAAGGACATGAGTTCAGAAGAGCCTGCAATCACATAGGCGGTCAGTATATCAAGCTTTCTCCCGGCTCTCCACATTGTATCAATGTTATGGAGATACGCCATACACTTACTCCTGAAATGGAGCTTATTGATGAGCTTGATTACAGTGAGCCGACTTCGATGCTGGCACAAAAGGTTCAACAGCTTATGATTTTCTTCTCACTTCTCATACCTGATATGTCAAACGAAGAAGAACAGCTTCTTGATGAAGCGCTGATACGAACCTATGCCGACTTCGGTATTACCCACGATAACGATTCGTTATATATCGACAAAGAAGCAAATCCGCCGGTTATGAAAAAGATGCCCATACTCGGTGATTTACATAAAAATTTGCTTGGAAATAAAATGACCGAGCGAATTGCAGTAATAGTCAGCCGTTTTGTTACAGGCTCGGCACAGTCATTCAATCAGCAGACCAATGTGGACCTTACGAATAAATATATTGTACTTGACTTGTCCGAACTCAAAGGTAAACTCCTTCCCGTTGGAATGATGATTGCTCTTGATTATGTCTGGGATAACATAAAGGCTGACATCACTAAGAAAAAAGCCATACTCATTGATGAGATATGGCAACTTATAGGTGTAGCGTCTAATAAGAACGCGGCGGAATTTTGCTTGACTATATTCAAAACAATCCGAGGGTTCGGCGGTGCAGCCATTTCTGCAACTCAGGACCTTTCGGATTTCTTCAGTCTTGAAGACGGTAAGTACGGCAGAGCTATTATAAATAACTCCAAGAATAAAATCATTTTGAACCTTGAGCCTGATGAGGCACGATATGTTCAGGATGTATTGAAGCTTACCAAAACTGAAATCCGTTCAATTACCCGTTTTGAACGTGGCGAGGCTCTTGTGTATTCCAATAACAACAAGGTTCCCGTAGTTATCAAGGCTTCCAAAGAAGAACAGGAAATGATTACTACTGACCGTGCAGAACTGGAAGCAATCCTCAAAGAACGCAAGAAAAAGAAAACGCATAATCCTTAAAATGCGTATTTCTCTTAAAATACTCACAAGGAGGTGGTAAAAATG
>JAGAKF010000094.1 GCA_017625835.1 Clostridia bacterium | reverse complement strand
CCTGCACTGACGGGCTCTGTATCTGCTCTCACAGATTTTTATGATTGCTTCTTCAATCTGTTCGGTTGTGTAGCTTTTCGGAAAGTATTTTCGTATTCTTTCAGCAGGGATTCTGATTTTCTCTCGCTGATTTGCCTTTTCCTCAGCCAAGATTTCACCGATATGCTCAGGAGTCAAACCTTCCTCTCTGCTGATGGCACGAAGCCTTTGTGCCTGAGATAAATTAGGTGTAGCATCACAGACACGTATTTCTTCAACCAAATCAGCCTGTTCCACTTCGTTTAAATATGAAAGCTCTACCGCAGGGGTAAATGCTATTCGTTCTTCATCAACAAGGTCAAGCAGTTCAGGAATAAGATAAGTTAAACGGATATAACGGTGAATCTGCCTTGAACTTTCATCAACGGATTCTGCCATTAAATCTCTGCTGTACTTTTGGCCAACTTGTCCAAAAGTTTTACCCTGATGATTTAACGCCTCAAGTTTCAACTTATAAGCAAACGCCTTCTCCGACGGAAGAATATGCTCTCGATGCAGATTACTGTCCACAAGCATAATTGCTGCTTCATCTCTGCTCACGGCATAAATTAAAGCAGGTACTGCTTCCAGCCCTGCTTTCACTGATGCTCTCAGTCTTCTGTGACCTGAGATTATCTCATATTCGTCCTCTGTATTTTCGAGAGGTCTTACAACAATAGGTGAGATAACACCTTTCTGCTGTATGCTTTCAATAAGAGTGTTCATCTCTTCATTATCTAAGACCTTATACGGATGTCCCTCAAAGGGATGAATTTTTTCTACCGGAATATTTACCGGTGTTTTTAACTTTTTATTAGCCATTTTATCGGCTCCTTTCATTTTTATTCTTAATATTTTGATTGTTACGGGTTTTACGCCGTTCTGCAATTTGCCGCTGTCTTTCTTCCTGCTGTTTAACATAGCGGGCATATTCTTCCTGCCTTGCTATTTCAGCCTTGGTAAGATAATTAGGTGGCGGTTCACCTATGAGCTTTGAAACCGTATCAACACTTCGGTTGAAATCATATTCGCTGATGTTGTACTCTGTTTCTACCGTTTGTCTTGCCTCTTTCTCTTTTTCGGGGCGTATTTTCATCCTTTCGGCTTTCAGTTCTTCTGCATCTACTTCATCGGCCTGTTTTTCGGTTTCTTGGTACTGAGTAAGAGTCTTTTGGATTTCTGTTTCCATTCTCTTTTCCTCGGCTTCAAGCTTCGGAATTTCAAATCTACGCATTTTCTCAAAGTAGGACTTTGCATTAACAATATCCTGTTCGGTTTCACACTCATTTTGTGAGAGAATATTCTGCATTTTGAATTTTAACTCTTTAAGCTCAAATTCATAGTGACCAACCTCACATCTTGCCGAGTTATATTTTTGCTTCATAACCTTGGGAGTGAGCTTCAGTTTCTTCTTAGCCTCTTTGAGCTTTTCTTCGGTGGCTTTAATATCTTCCTGCAGCTTATGGAAGTACACATAAAACTCATCAGCATCACGGACTTCATTCATAGCCTGATGCTTCATTCGGTTAATGCTCTTTCTTTCACATTCAAGGATTATCATACCGACACGGATACCCTCAAGAGCATCTGCAAGTGCGGGTATGAGCAGCTTTGCCGCAGCGATAACAAGCTCTGTAAGTGCCTCAACAGTTTTTCGAAGGCTGGTAATCAGACTGTTATCCTTACGGATAAGAATGTTAATCCTCATCCTCTGAGTAACTTTGCCTTTCTTCTTCATTTTCTTGCTTGAAACACCCTCGTGAATCGTCGGTTGCAGTAATATTCCTCTTTCCGCAAAGCTACGGTGGTCAATAGGCTCAATGTTCTTTTCTTCTAAATCTCGGTTTACAATATCTGCCCACAGTTTTCTCCATTCACATAACTGCTCATCACTGTTCCAACGCTCGGTTATTGGATTCTGTCTTCCGTACTTTGTGCTTTTCGGGTATTTGTTTACTCTTTCATAACCCTCAGCCTGTGACGGCGGCAGATACACTTTCTTACCGTCAACATAATACTGATACTGCTTTTCCCAACCATCATTTTTTGCACATAAAAATTCAGAGGCGGTAAAGCCTTG
>JAGAKF010000093.1 GCA_017625835.1 Clostridia bacterium | reverse complement strand
TAATTCCTCGATTGTCTGCTTGACTTTTCTTTGCTCATCCTCGTATTCTAAGGAGAGTTTGTCAAAGCGTTCTGCCGAAATCCTTCCCGATACCATATCCTCATAAATACGCTTGAAAAGGGTGTCCAAATCCTCGTCACGCCGCTTCAGCGTTACAATATCCACCTTTGCCTTATCTACCGACATTCTGTGCTGCATATCCGCTTTTTCACGCTCTTTTCTAACGAAAGACGCTTCAAACTGCTGGATATATGACAGCACATTTTTTGTGTGCTGAAAGACCATCCGATAGAGTGTAACGGCTCGGATATAGTGTCCCGTGCAAGTTCCCGTGTTACTGCGATAGTTGGCACATACAAAGAAATCCTGATTATCGTTGAAAGCGTTTGCCGTACAGTAGTGCAGCTTTGCACCGCAATCCGCACAGAAAACCTTTCCTGCAAAGATACTGATTTTACCCGTTGCTGTCGGTCTGCGTTTGTGCTTTCTGATTTCTTGCACCGTTTCAAAGGTATGCTTGTCCACGATAGCAGGGTGAGTATCCTCAAACACTCTGCGATTTTCCTTATCGTTCCAAACACGCTTTTTACTGCGATAATTCTTAGAGGTGGTTTTGAAGTTTTCGGTATGCCCGATATACTCCATTCGCTCAAGAATTCGTGCCACCGTGTTCTGTGCCCACTTGAACGGATTTTGCGGTAATAGCTCACCGTTTTTCTGTGCCTTGTATGCCATAGGTGTCAGCACCTTTTCCTTCGTCAGCCGCTTTGCGATCTGTGTTGGACCGAACCCGTCAATGCAGAGCTTAAAGATATACCGTACTGTTTTTGCGGCTTCTTCATCAATCAACCACGCATTTTTGTCCTTTTCATCCTTTACATATCCGAAAGGTGGAATGGTGGTCAAATGCTTTCCGCTTTCGCCCTTCATTTTTAGGGTAGACTTGATTTTCTTTGCGGTATCTCTTGCGTAAAGTTCGTTGCAGAAATTTCGGATCGGTGTCATATCAAACTCTGTCTGCACGGCAGAGTCCACATTGTCATTGATGGCGATAAACCGCACATCATTTTCGGGAAAGACAATATCTGTGTACATACCCACCTGCAAATAGTTTCTGCCAAGTCTGGACATATCCTTGACAATGACCGTTCCAATTTCTCTGTTTTCAATCATTTGCTCCATTCTGCGAAAATCGGGGCGGTCAAAACTCGTTCCCGAATACCCGTCATCTACAAAAAATTGCAGATTTTTGAAGCGGTGCTTTCTTGCATACTCGTTCAAGAGTGCCTTTTGGTTGACTATACTGTTGCTTTCGCCCTCACGCCCGTCATCTTGGGATAAACGGCAGTAAAGGGCGGTGATTTTATTCTGTTCTGATTGTCTGTTATTCAAAGTTTGCTCCTTTCCGACAATCGAATACAGTATATTGCTGTAAGCATTATACCATATTTAATTGTCCAATTCAACGCTTTAATGCGGTAAAGTTTAAGTTTCTTCATAGAATTTATATCCGAGCTTTCGGATAATCGTGTTGATAAGGTATTCATCCGCTTCGGGATTAAAGTGTCCGACCACTTCATATTCCGTGTTGCCGTCTTTTTGAGTGAAATCGGCATCTGTCGGAATACGGCAAAGATCTTTCGGCTTTCTGCCTGTATCAATAACGGCAGTTCTGCTTAAAATCCTATCAATTTCGGGGCGTTGTTCCTCTAACCTCGCAAGGATGATTTCTAAATCCCTTTCTCTTTGTGTCATCGTTCCCAGCCTCCTTTGTTTTTGGGTTTTGGTTTTCGTTCAGGTGCTTTCGGAGCAGATTTATCATCTACAACAAAATCCCAATTACTCGATTTGAGTTTTATAGGCTCTGCCTTTGGCTCTACGGGCTTGTATCTCGGCTTAATGATTTTCTCAATAAACTCCATAACCTTTTTCGGTGCCATCGCCAAAGCCTCTAAAAACGGTTTGCATTTTGTTTTCAACTCGGCAAGCTCTGCCTTAACTTCGGCAAGCCTGTCCTTGTATGCCTGTATGCTGCTTTCAAGGATAGAGATTGTCCGTCTGTTTACAAGACACTCTTTTGCCAAGTTTGACAGATAGGTGTAATCTTCACCCGACATTTGCACTTTACCCGTCAGCGTTTTCTTGCCCATATTGTCTATGAGTTCCGCACTTGCCTTGACGGGTAAGATAGTGGACAGTTCCTCGTTTGCCTGCTCAATCTTTTCTTGGATCGCCGCAAGCCGCTTTTTGTCCTGCTCTGCTTGGAAACGTGCATTGTTTTTGTTCTGTGCGGTACTACCTCGCACACCTCTGTCAAAGTCCTTAAATCCCGCTGATTGCATATGCTCGTAAAACTGATCTTGCAGGATACTGTAAGACGGTACAAGCACCGGCTTTCCTTTTTCGTTAAACTCAGGCTCGCCGTGTTCATCGAGCTTTTGCGGAGATTTCCATTTCTTTGAGTGGCTGATCTGTTGCACGACTTCCTTTACCGTACCAACCAATGCTTTATCCTTGCACCGCTTTGACCATAGCACCTTCTTTTCCACAACGGGCAACGCCATAACGTGCATATGGTAGTGGTAAACGGGATAGCCGTATTTATCGGACAGCGTAAGGTTGATTTCATCGGCGTGCATTACGGCGGAAAGGATGTTATCCTT
>JAGAKF010000092.1 GCA_017625835.1 Clostridia bacterium | reverse complement strand
GATGTAAAGAAATCAATTATCATATTTCCGATTGACTGGCTTGTTGACAGCTCACGGATTTCGAAATTCATACTTGCCGAGCCGTGGTAGTTGCCGATACCCTGAATGGTTGCGGTCGCTGTGCCTTCATCGATATTGTTTTTATATGTCACCGTATAGTCAACGCCTTCTTTGAGGACTTTATTGCCGTCCGCTACGGTGATGGTCGGGGTTACGGCTTCGCCTGTGTAATCCTGTTCGGAGATTTCAGCGAATGTAACGGGAGCGATGTTCTTTGTTATAATCGTGAAGTTTGCAATGCTTGAAAGCACCTTGTAAACACCCTTACCGCTGACGGTAACCTTTGCAGTGCCGACATTGATGTTATCAGAATACTTAACGGTAAAGTCCGTGTTTTCCATAACCTTTTCGCCTGAAACGGAAACATCGATTTCCGGTTCGATTGCCGAGCCTGTGTAGGTCTGATTCGGAATCGGGGCAACAACAAATGTACTTACGGGGATATCATTTTTGATTGCGAATTTCTGCGCGTATGAACCCTCCTCGCAGTAGATTGTAAGTGAATCGCAATTATCAAACGCATTGGGTGCAATGTTGATAACCGAGTCTGAAATAACTGCAGTTTCAAGGTTTGAACAGGACGCAAACGCCTCTGACTTGATTGTTGTAACATTACCGCCGATTGCAACGGTATCAAGATTTTCACAGCCCATAAAGCTCTGCGTTTCAACCATAATAAGGTCTGTCGCCTCATCGTTTTTGTCGTGGCCGAGCGTAACGAGCGTAACGCCCGAGCTTTTAAAGCTATTGGGATAAACAAGCTCAACACCTGCAAAATTAAAGTTTTTCAGTGCTCTGCAGTTGTAGAATGCATAATCCGCAATAAGCTTGATATCTGAGTTCCATGTAAACTCTTCAAGAGCAGTGCAATTATAAAAAGCATAGGATGCAATCAGCTTTACACTTGAAGACATCTTGACCTTTTTAAGATTTGTACAGTCTCTGAATGCACCTGTTGCAATATCTACAACCGAGTCGGGAATGTAAAGCTCTTCAATTCCGCTATTTTCTGAAAAAGCATAGTCGCCAATGATACGCAAGCCGTCAGGTAATGCATTACCTTCAATTTTGATATCAGAATCGCTGAAAGCACCGTATTCGATAACTATAAGCTTTGATGGAAGCTTGACGCTTTTAACAGCACTTCCGCTGAAAGCAAATTCACCGATTTCGGTTACTGAGTCAGAGATAACAACATTTTCAATCGATTTAGCGTCTCTAAACATATCGTTCGGAATTCGCTTTACATTTTCTCCTATTATAACTTCTGTCAATGTCAGGTAGGAAAAAGGAGGATAGTCTTCGTTGAATTCGCAACTTTCTGCATTGTAATAAAGAGTTGTGAGGTTTTTGGGCAAGGCATAACCACCTAACACAGTCAAACCTTTAGGAATTGTAAATTCCTTCACATTTAAGCAATTATAGAAAGCGTGGTATCCAATGCTGGAAAGAGTTTCCGGCAGGGTTATACTTTCTACATTAGTGCAATCATCAAAGGCGTAGTCGGCGATTTTTGTAATTGAATCACAAACAATAATATTTTTTACAGTTTTGCATTCTCTGAATGTATCTCTGCTGATGGAGGTAACATTATCGCCGAGCTTAATTGTTTCAAGTTTATTCATTCCCTTAAATGGAGTCCATTCGGCTTTGCAGTTTGCGGCATTGTAGTTAAGAACCGAATAACCTGTACCCGAAAAAGCATTGGAAGATATGCTGGTTATGTTTTTGGGTATTGTAAGCTCACCCGTAAGGGAACTGCAACCTGCAAACGCATTGTTGGCAATTCCTTTAACTGAATCAGGAAGATCTAAATTCTCTAAGGCCGAGCAATTGCAGAAACCTCTCGTATAAATAACTTCCAATGATTCAGAAAGCTTAAGATTTTTCAAAGCAGTGCAGTTTTCAAAAGCCTGATGGTAAATTGTTACAACCGAATCAGGAAGATCTAAACTAACCAATGCTTTACAATTATAAAATGCACTCTTGCCGATTGTCGTAACTGAATCGGGAATTTCTACGCTTGCCAACGCCTCGCAACCTTTGAATGTTGCATCTTCTATAACGGTCAGAGTGTTCGGAATGCTGATACTCTTTGCACTCTTGCAATTTTCAAATGCAGATTCACCGATGGATACAACAGAGTCGGGGATTTCTACACTTTCCAAGGCTTCACAGTCTTTAAATGTTGCTTTTCCAATATTGGTCAGTTTGTTGGAAAGCTGCAGACTTTCCATACTCTTACACCCTGAAAACGCATACTCTCCGATTGCCGTTACGGAATCAGGAATCACAACAGTCTTCAAAAGGTCGCAGCCTGAAAAAGCTGACGCGCCGATAGACTTGACCGTTGAGGGAAGAACAAGGCTTTCTATATCTGTTGAACTGAAAGCGGAGTTCTGAATTTCTGTTATCGCCTCGTTAAACCGAAACTCGGTCAAGTTTGAATTGCAGAAGGCTTTTTCGCCGATATAAGTGATGTTTTCAGAATGATTAAGCTGCTTAAAGTTGCTGTCGCAAAATGCATAGTCGCCTACCCAATAAAAATCTTCGGAAAAATCTGCAGTATGCATTCTTGTTTCGCGAAAAGCTGAATCATAAACCGCAGTTACGCCAGGTGCCTTAATGTTAAAAAGATTATAGCAACCGCGGAATGCTTCAGGTGCAATAAACTCTACTGTATCGGGGAGAACTACATCTGCGATTACAACATCATCAAAAGAATCATAATATCCGATAGCGTGAAGATTATAAATATCGGCAAAAGCTCTGTAACCGATATATTCAAGATTCGGGCTTATACGAATTTTTGAAATAAAGGTACTGTTCGCAAAGGCATCGTTTTCTATCCTCTTTACCGTATCGGGAAGGCAGATAAGTCCGAACCAATCGTCAAGGCACTCAAATGACCTTCTGCCGATTACCGTAACAGGCGCGCCACCCAGTGTGTCCGGCACATAAACATCTGTTTTACTGTTGAATTTACCTAAAAATTTATGGATAACAGCTTCGCCGTTTTCGTTTATATAATACTGATAGATATCCTCTGTGAAAATTTCACTCGGCTCAACGTATTGTTTGAAGACGAGCTGTTTAACGCTATCGTTGAAGGTTATCTCGCCGTCATAGTTAAGATATTCTTCAAACACTTCACAGATATCCGAAGTAAAGTAATTATTAACAATAACTGTTTCAGGCAGGGTTTCTGATTTCTGATTACCGAAAGCTGCTGAAGCGATTCCTAAAGTTTTGGCGTCAAAAGTGACGGCTTTTAAGGCAATGCTTGTTATGGCATACTCTTCAATAGCTTCAACTGTTCCGACGAGTGTGAGTGTTTCAAGAGTGCTACTCGTTATACCGCTTCGTCTGATGGTAATATTTCCTTCAAGCTGAATGTTTTTCAAGCATTCGTTAACAATAGAATTTGCCTCGATTGTTATTGATTTTGCTTTGATGGTGAGATTTTCAATAGTTGAACCTCTGAGCATATAAGATTTTGCATAAAATGATTCTTCAGAAACTATTGTCAGGTTTTTAATCTTTGCTCCGTTAAATGCATCGTTATGAATAGAGGATATTTTATGCGGTAATTCAAGGCTTTCAAGCGATGAACATCCTCTGAATGCGTAATGGCGGATTGATTTGAGGTTCTTCGGTAGATTGATGTGTTTAAGATTTTCACAGTTAGTGAATGAATCTGCGCCGATTTCCGTGATTGAATCAGGCAGAATGATGCTTTCAACATTCACGGAATCAGGATTGCTGTACTTCTCTTTAGTGTAGCTGTTTTTGTAGGAATTGGTAGGGCTGAAAGAATAAGCACCCAGCGAAACAACCGTCTTGCCGTCGATCGTTGCGGGAACAGTTACGGTCGTTTCATTGCCCATATATTTTTTGATGGTTATATCACCCGACTCAGTATAGCTGTAAATAAAATCGCCGTAAACAAAATCTTTTTGGGTGTTATCCAACTCTTCCTCGTCTTCATCATATTCTGATGCAGAAGCGAAAATCATTGAAGAAAAGAGGTCTTCAAAACCTAATTCTGACATCGGCATACCGCTGAACAGCAGAATAACCGCGAGTAATATCGCGGATAATTTTTTCAAAAGTTTCATATGTAAATCCTCCCTTTGTTCGGATTGTATGTAGGGATAAGTATATCGGACGCCCATCCCTACCTGCTTTAATTGAAGTGAAATCCGTGTTATTTTTCGGGCAGATAATATCTGCCCCTACGGTCTTCACTCAAGATTCTTCGCATCAAATTTGCCGTTACAACGCTACGCCTTAAACACCGTAAACGAGCAGGATGCTGTTTTATATGTAACGGTAACAAAGACCTTTTTCTCAAACAATGTTGAATTGTCTTCAAATTTGACCGTGTATTCATCTGCCGTCAGCTCTTTTTCGCTCTCGTCGCTATATACGGCAAAGACTCTCATTCGGCTCAGGTCGATGTTTTCGAGGTCGTCTGATTTAAATTCATATCCGGGTGGGAATGTTGCATAGACGGATGTCAGCAACGGTGTTTCTTTCGTATTGAGGATTCTTACTTTAAAGCTGCTTTCAAAATCCTTAAAGGTAACGGTTACGGTTTCGTAGCCTGCCTCTTTGCCGAAATCGGACGGGACTTTCAAGGAATAATCTTTCCTTTCGATTTTCTCTCTGCCTCCGTCATCATATATAAGGAAAACTTGAATTCCGTCAGGGCTGAAGCTTTCGCCGACATTGTATTCTTTTTTGAATTGTGAGCTGAATTCGACGGTTATTGCTTCAGCCTCTCTGACAGCCGTGGTAGATTCATCCGTCGAGGTTTCCTGCGTAACGGGAGGTGCGGTCGTCGTTGTCACAGGTTGAGTTGTCGGCTCGGGAGGTTCTTCCTCCTGCGTGAAAAATTCAACTATTTTTTTCGAAACTTCTTCGATAATGTTATAATCTGTTGCGCTTGCAATAATTCCGTTTGCTGCAACGAGCATAAGCGCCGCGGCAATAACTGCTGCAAAAGCTTTTGAAAAGCGTACCGTTCTGATACCGAGCTTTGCCATAAAATCTTTTCGTGAAATCACAGGAATGACAGCATCAATAAAACCGTTTCTGATTGAGTTTATTGCATCTGCACATTCGTCAATAAAATCAAAATCTGCGTCTTCTTTTTCGAGTTCTTCATCGATAAGTGCGTTAAGGTAACTACAAAGGATTTCGTTTGAATTCTGACTGAAATCGGGATGAAGAAGAATATCTTTATTAACGGTTACGGTCATAACGGTCAGCCTCCTTTCTCAAAGTCTATATTGTTGACTGCTTGTGTTATTTTTGTTTTCAGCCTGACGAGTCTCATTGAGACCGCGGGCCGCGAAATGTTAAGAATTGTTGTGATTTCATCAACACGCGTGTTTTTTATGTATCGCAGGTTGTAGAGCAATTTTTCATCATCATCGAGTGCATCTATCAGCTTCTCGGCAAGTGCATCGTAATCGATATTTTCGATCGCATCGGAGAAGACTTCATCATTCGTTGCGGCTTCGGTCGCATTTTCAAGAGGAACGAGCCGTTTAGTGTCTTTTGTAATCTGCTCCTGCCTGCGTCTGACGAAATTTTCTGCCGTTCTGTAAAGGAATGCTCTCGGATTTTCGATTGTCTCACCGTTTTTCAGCTTCGAACTGAGGACGAGGAACGCCTCCTGCACACAATCGTCTGCCGATTCACGCTCACCTGAAAGACGGGCAAGGCAGAAATTAAACAGCTTCAGCCGATAGTCATCATATAGTTGCTGCAGCAAAGCAGTCGTCTGTTTTTTCGCTGACAATTGCACCGCCTCCTTTCAGGTTAATTTTTGCTCTCATATAGTAGTCAGCCAAAATGCCAAATGTAACGGAAAAATTTTAGAATTTATAATTTTATTATACTATTTCCCTGTTGAAAGTAAATGTTCAGGGAAAAACTAAAGAAAAAACTGACAAAAAAAGAAGTCCCGCGGTTGCCCACGGGACTTCTTCGTTAGGAGTAAATATTCTTAAAAGGGATTATTCAACCGTATATTCAAGTGTGCCGACGGTTCTCCACACATTCTTACGGTAAATTTTGACTTCAATTTTATTAAGTCCGTCTTCATTCATCCAAGCCTTGCCTGTGAATACTCTGTTGCCGTTTTCATCTGTTGTATATGTTGAAACGGTTACTGAAGTATCATTCGGCATTTTGAACATTACTTTTTCTGTCTTTTCGTCTGCGATAACTGTTGCAGGGACAGGGCCTTTTTTGCCTGATGTTGCAGAAAGCTCCATTGAAACAATCGGGTTGTACGGTTCGATTGTGAATGAGTATCTCACTTCGTCCCATTTGTAGTTTTCCTTGCCACGAACCTGAATTTCAACACCAACGCTCATATTTGAATAGATTTCCCATACTTCGTAAGCGAGATCACGTGCCATTGCACTAACAACCTCACCGTCTGCGTTGTAGCTTGTGATTTTTACGTTCTTGTTGTAACGGTCATAGGTTCTTGTGCCGCCGTCGGGCTCGATAAACTGAATCATCTGCTTTCTGCCGTTCGATTTGACTGTGAACGTCTTACGTGTGTCTTCCTGCTGAACATATGTAACCTCAGTTACATCGCTGAGGAGTGTCGGGTCAAAGGGTTCGTAGTCGGCAAGAATGAGTTCTTCATAGCTTCCAAACGTATCAAAGCCTGCATAGCTGCTTGAAACATAATATCTAAGATCGTGTGATTTACCCTCGTTACTTGTTACAACCCAGTCAGCAACGAAAGAGTTAACAAGGTCAATCGGTCTGCCTTCTTCGTCAAGGAAGTTTTCCTGAAGAACTCTGAACTTCAGGCTGAAAAGACAACCGTCAGTAAAATCCAGAGCATCGAAATCTATCTGAACAACAGCATATTTCACATTAGCCTTGTCGGGGTCATCGGGATAAAGATCGCCTGTTTCGATAATCGTTACAGTTCCGCCGAGGTCATAAAGCTCCTTTGACGGGAGAGCATCGATAAGCTCCAATGTGCTTGAATCATAGTTAACCTTAATCTGAATCTTAGTTGTACTGTCCTTGAAGCCTGTTGCAGAGCGAACCCATTCTTCGTAGTCAACATCACTGTCGTACATACACGGATAGTAAGCAAGGTCATCCTTTCGTGCGTGTTCGGGTGTGAATGTGACGGTCGGCATAGCTATGTCTGTATCGATGAGGTCATCCTCAAGCAACAGGTTATCGTATGTATAACCGTCTGTTTCATAATCTGATGATTTGAATTTAATCGAATCGCTGAAATCGAAGGAATTGCCTTTTGCATCCCATGCTTTCCATACACAAAGCTGATCTTCGCTGTAAGGAACGTTATCTATAACCTTTCTTACAGTACCGTCGCTGTTTATGAAGTTATCTTCAACGACAGCGAATTTGAGACAATAAGGTGCTGTATCGTTTGCATAGCCGACAGCGACAAACTTTGCTTTGATAATAATATAATTATATTCCTGACCTTCGTCACCCGTCATTCCTGTTGAGCCGTGCTCAAGAACTTCGACACTGCCTTCCCAAAAATCTTCGTATACGGAAACGAAATCGAGAGTTGTTGCGTCGTAGATATATTTCATAACGACTTCAGTATCGCAACCGAAAGCGAGGTCTGCAACATCTGCACAGATATCTGAATAACGGATATCTGCATCGTCATACATTGAAAAGCCAAAGCTTGCAGGATAGTAAAGCATATCGAACTTGTTTCTGATGTGCTGTGCAGTTACGCCGAACTCGAAGAGGGGTTCTTCTTCGACAACAGGTATTATGTTTTCGACTGTTATTGTTACCGATGACGGTGTAACATAATCAATAAAGCTTGAAACAACATTTGAATCCTTACTTTCCTGAGTTGCAACATCAGCAAGTACAAGTGTAATTTCGTCGCTTGTTGCAAGACCGTTGAGTTCAATTTCTGCTGTCGGACGCATCAAAGATTTGTCAACCGTGCTGAACGGGAAATCATCACTCCATTTTATTATCCATTTTTCTTCTGTCAGTTCACCATTTACATAGGCAAAAACTTTC
This sequence comes from Clostridia bacterium, assembly GCA_017625835.1. GTDB lineage: Bacteria > Bacillota > Clostridia > Oscillospirales > Acutalibacteraceae > CAG-488. Next base: position 7,257 of record JAGAKF010000092.1, on the reverse strand, counting down.
ATAACAGCCTTATCAACTGCAGAAACAGTTATCTTATAATCGCCATCTGTTTCGGGAGTGAAGCTGTATTTTTTTGTTTCATCCGATGCAAAAGTAATCGTATCGGTTGTGCCTAACGAAAGAGCTGTTACGGTCTGAGTGATATCTGTGTAACCTGGTTCTGTTTCATCGCTGAGAAGATTTCTGAGAATTACATAACCGTTGTTTTCGTTGGTGTCATCAACAAGATATACATCTAAACCTGTAGTTGAACCGATTCTTTTCGCAAATTGTTCAGTTTTTAACTGTGCATCAGTCCATCGAGTCAGAGTATTAAACTGACCGCCACCGATTCTGATCTGCTCAAATTCAAGCTTATCGTTACCTGTAGAGCAAAGTCCCGATATACTGTTATTATAGTGCAAACTACTGAAGCGCAATACACAACCGTCAAAACCGCCGAAAAGACCGCCTACATAATTTCCGTTTGCCGTAACAGAACCTGCAGAGTATACACTTGCGAAATTGGTCTCCGGCATATTCTCGCTAATCTGCTGAATAAGGGCATCTGACCTTTCAACAAGCTCCATGTAGTAATCATCTGCCCACGGCGGTGGCCAAATAGCAGGCCAAAGTTTATCTCCCTGAAGAACCTTGCCGTAACGAAGTCTTTCTTCTTCAACTCTGTCATACTCAGCCCATAAATCTTCGAGATTGTCGCCTGCCGAGTAGAAGTTTCCGCCAAGACCGCCGACATAATCATTACCGCTGACAGTACCTGTATGATAACAGTCTTCTACCATATTGTTGTCCATACTGATGTCGCCTGCAATACCGCCGACATAATTGCCCGTTGACTTGACCGTACCGGCGTTTGCACATCTCTTCACATCAACATCCGGTGTGATATTAGCAACAAGACCGCCGACATAGTTACCCGTTGACAGAACCGTACCGTTGTTTACACATTCCGATAAGGTACAGTGTTTTGTAACTTTGCCGATAATACCGCCGCAGTAATCAGCACCGATAACTGTACCGCGGTTTCTGCAGTTATAAAATAAAGCTCCCAACGATAATGCTTCACCTACGAGGCCACCCGTGGTTGCACCATCGTTAATGATGATTCCGTCAAAAATAACATTTCTGAACTCAGCTACATTATCTGCCTTTGCAGCAACCGAACCTGCACTTTCAGCGGATGAACCTCTGAGGTCAAAAAGTGAATTTTTAATGCAAAGATTTTTGACTTTGCCACCGTAGACTAAATCAAATATACCCGATGTTGTGCTGTAATAGCCCATAATCGAATAGTTTTTACCGTCAAGAGTACCACGGAAATCCGAAGCGGATTCACATTCAATGAGCTTAGTGGATTTGGTTATCGGTTGTCCGACATAAAGAGGTGCATTGTTTTCATCAAGGCTGAATTTGCCGTGATTTATGATAATATCGGATGTCAGCTCAAAGGTTGAGCCTTTACCTGTCTGGCCTGCATTGATAAGATCGATAAAGGTTTTAAAATCTTCATAATTGTTGATGTAATAAGTCTCTCCGTATTCAAACGTTGTGTTAGTTGTCAGTTTACCTTCCTCAACAGGCGGGATGAACGGCTCGTAGCCTTCTAAAATATAGCCTTCATCCAAAATACCATCCATACGGCCGTTCTGCATCATCTTTGATGAAATGTCGTGTACAACATTACCGGTGCTGTCAACAACTTCCCACTTGCACTCTGTTATTATCTGATTTTCCAGATCTTCAACAATCGCAAAGCTGTTAAACATAGCTCCACTGTCGTTACGGACAGGTTCACCAATAATTTCCATCTTAATATTGAAAAGAATTTCGCCATTTTCAATTTTTTCATCGGCATCAAAGGTAACATCTGCATAAAAGTACGGATATGTAATCTCGACGCCATATTCGTCAATGTATGTATATACATCTACTCTTGAAATTTCACCTTCAAAATTCATACCGTAAAGTAACTCTGACGGTGTGACATCGACAGGCTTCAGAATTTCAGGGTCGTAGTAACACGGAAGTGTTATTCTGACTTCTGCATTCTCGTCATCGCGGCATGTATAATAGGTGTCATCTTCATAATACACGGGGAAATATAAATAATCACCAATTTCTGCTCCGAGAAGTGAAGTATATATAAATACATACTCGGTAAACTCGTATGCCGACACTCCGACTGTGCCGATTGAAAGTATCATAATAACGGCTAAAAATATTGATAATACTTTTTTCATAATACAATCTCCTTTGCAATTTTTTGTTTGTTTCAGGATAATTAAAGCATGGTTGACCACCTCATTATTTTGTGTCTTCATTTAGTAGTCAGCCAAAACGCAATTTGTGACATAAATTTTTGAAAAATTTTAAAAACTTTTTATTTTTCGATAATTTCGGGTTTGTTGGGATATTTTAATAAAAGTCTATAAATTCTGTCGGCGGTAGCAAGCCACCGCCCTACGCTGTTTATTCAGTTCAGCACGTAGGGGACGGGTTTCCCGTCCCGTCGGCTAATTCACTGTTTTCGGTTCGGGAGACCCGAACCCTACGAACCCCTGAATTGAAATCGTGTCCGTAGGGGAACATATTATGTTCCCGTTATTTTTATGTCAAGTCCGCGGGCAGATGTTATCTGCCCCTACGATGTTGATTTTAGTTTATTCGATAAATTCGTATTATTTAAACAACCCAATAAACCAATTCCACGCCATTCTGAAGAAATCGGCGATGGCGTTGAAAAATCGGATTAATGCATTATCCTCTTCATCGACAATCTCAAAATTCACCGTTGCAGTTCCTTTATAATTGCCGATGCCTTTAATCTTCACCGTTGCCGTTCCGACGTTATGGTTATCCTCGTAAGAGAGCGTATAATCCGTACCCTCTTTGAGCTTGACACCGTTATACTTAATCGTAACTACGGGTTTGATAGCCGCGGCATTGTCATAGTACTGCGTCGGTATGGATGAAATCTGCACTTTGGAGATATTCTTTGCAACAATCGCAAACTCTGCCTTTGAAACAAGCATATCAAGGTCACCCTTGCCCGATACGATAACATTTGCTGTTCCGACATTAATGTTGTTATAATACTCTGCCGAGTATTCGTTTTTGCCGAGCTGCTGTGAGGACATCATAACCGTCAGTTCAGGCTCGATTTTCTTCGTCGTATATGTCTGATTGGGAATAGGCGAAATAACAAGAGTTGTGACTTTAATTTTATTTTCTATCGCAAATGTTTCAGCGTAAGAATCAGCGAAGCAGTAAATCGTTACATTCTCCGAGCCGTCGAAGGCATCTTCTGCGATTCTTTCAACAGAATCTGAAATAACAACCGTCTGAAGATTTGCACAATCGGCAAAAGCTCTTGAGCCGATCTCGTCAACATTTCCGCCAAGAGCAACCGTCTGCAATTCGCTGCAGGACATAAAGCTCTGCGCACCGATGCTGATTTTTAGTCCTTCTTCATATTCAGGCTGACCGATTTTTGCTTTTTCAATGTCCGTTTCGCTGAATGCACCGTAATCAATACCCTGGGATTTAGAAAAATCAAAGCTTAACAACGGGCATCCTCTGAAAGCACTGTCTTCAACCGTCTGCTTTTGAGCATACCACTCAAACTCCGCAAGCGAAGTGCAGTTCATAAATGCACGGAAAGGAATGTGCGACACATTCACGGACATATATACTTTCGTTAAATTCGCACAATTCTGAAACACGCTGTTGCCGAGAATTGTTACACTATCGGGAACAGAAATTTCCGTAAGACCGTTACAGTTCTGGAATGTTTTTTCTCCGATTTCTTTCAAATATTCGTTAAACTCAATCTGCTTCAAAGACTGCATTTTATAGAACGTTCCGCGTAACACTTTAAGGTTTTTCGGCAGAGTGACGGTTTCTTCTGTGCAGCTTGTGAAAAGCTCTTTGCCGAGATATTCAACGCTGTCGGGAAGTGAATCCGCAGAAGTGATGCTGATTGCATTGTCGCAGATTATTCTAATACCGTCAGGTAGTGCGAGAGTGTCAAGCTTTGCGCATCCGCCGAAAAGGAAGTCAGGCAGGCACTCCACACCGTCAGGAATATTGACCGATTCAAGATTTTTACAGTTCATAAATGCACAGTAGTTGAAATCGGTCACCGATTTAGGAAAGACAACTTCCTTAAGGTTTTTGTTCTCCGCAAAGGCGTATCTGCCGATCGTTTTTACGCCTTCGGGAAGAGTGATTTTCGTGTAATTGTATGTATATGTAATGGTTGTATTGCCCCAGCTTGCACCGACATCCGAAGCGGCAGAAAAAGCGAAGTCACCGATTGCCGTGACAGGATAGCCGTCGAGAGTACCGGGCACAACTATTTCTTCCGACGAAAAATCATAGCAACGGACAATCGTTGCATTCCCCGAATCAAGCGAATATGTGTAGTCACCGCTGATGTGTATTTCGGGAGTTTCGCCCGAATAATCGGGACGGTAGCAATAGGATCCGTCCTTACGGTAAGAATCAAAGCTCTTGTTTCGAAGGCTTAAATCTGTGCTTACTTTCGGGATACCTTTGAAGATTATTTCCGTACTTTCGTCAATAGGGTTGTGCGATGTGTGCCACATACTCAGGAAGCTTGCATATTCAGCTTCAATGATTGTTTCCTTAACTGCACCGTCTGCAAAAGCATCCTCCGAGAGATATTTGACTGTCGACGGAATCGTGATACTTTCAATTGCCGTCTGTTTGAACGATGAGTGAATTTCAGTCAACCCTTCGTTAAGGTTGACCTTTTCAAGTAAACCGCAACCCGTAAAAGCATCAGTACGGATCGTCCTCACGCTTGACGGAACCGTGACTTCCGTTATGGTTGTGTTCTGATAAAAAGCCTCCGCTCCGATTTCGGTTACGGCTTTGCCGTTGATATCCGACGGAATTTCAATAACCGATTCCGTGCCTGTGTAGCCTTCGATAATTATAAGACCGTTGAGTTCGCTGATGCTGTATATCCAATCTCCGTTGGTAAATTTCTCCGCATCGGCAACGATTGTATTAACGCTCACAATTCCGACAGTAAGAATCACTGTCAGAATGAGAGAAAATATTTTTGAAAGAGTTTTATTCATTTGCCTCACCTTGTACCCTTTCTCTTATGCCGAACTGAGCATAAACCGACTTGTGTTTTACCGTAATCATTGCTGTTTTCCCGTCGGGAAGAATTTCTGTTTCAACGGTGTAGTCACTCTCGCTGAGCTTTTCTTCCGACTTATCGCTGTAAACCGCATAGACCTCCATTCCCGCAAGGTCGATGTTGTTGATATCGTCCGTTCTGAAATCAAAATCATCAGGGAATGAGGCATAAACAGAGTTGAGAACCTTTGTATCTTCGTCACGGAGAACTCTTACTTTGAATGTTTCGGTAAGGTCTTCGTATTTGATAGTAACGGTTTCGTATTTTTCCTCTTTGCCGAAGTTTTTATCTGTAATGATTTCATACTCATCGGCAGAAAGTACTCTGACACTTCCGTCAGACATTTCGATATTCAGGATAATTCCGTCCGGCTTAAATTTTTCACCGACGGTGTATTCATTTTTGAATGTTGAGTCAAAGGTCAGCAGAAGTTTCTGCGGAGTGATTGCAACGGTGGTTTGAGTTGTGGTAGTAGTTGTTGTCGTTGTGGTGGTAGTAGTCGTTGCTGTTTTTGCTTCAAGCTCTTCACGGATTTTCTCCACCGTATAGCCGACAGCAACCGTACCGATTGAAGCAGCAAGAATAATCGCGCAGGCAACAAGGATGCTCCATACTTTCTTGCTGAATCTGCCTTTGTAAGTTTTATTGATAAACGGGATAACATTTGAATAATCGTCATTAACAAGGTTATCAAGAATGTCGATGCATTCATCAATTAAGTCGCAGTCGGGTTCATCCTTGAGAAGCTCTTCGTCGATAAGCTCATTAACGAGCTCAGCGATTTCATTTTTCAATGTGTTTTCATCTAAAATCTCATTCAGAATTCTTTTATCTATTTTAATCTCGTTCACGGTATCACCTCATTCGAAAAAATTCTGTTCGTAAATCAAGTCTTTTATCCTTTGCCGCAGTCGTGAAACTCTTTTCGCTACGGCTGTTGGTTGAATGTTTAAAATTTCTGCGATTTCTTTTAATGATTTTTGCTGAACATATTTTAGTATATACAGCTCCTGCTCCTGTTCGGACAGTGTCGCAATCAGAATCCGTGCGAATTCGTCATAGTCGAAGTTATCGGATATTATCGGCGGTGTAGGTGCATTTTCCGCTTCGGTCAGCTCAACCGTCCGTTTACGTTCTTTACTGTAATGTTCGACCGTCCGTTTGACAAAGTTGTCTGCCGTTCGGTAAAGAAATGCTCTTGGCTGTTCTATCTTTTCGCCTTCAGTAAGTTTTCGTTGAAGTATGACGAAGGTATCCTGAACGCAATCCTCAGCGTGCTCGCTGAATTCACCGAGACGCACACGGCAATATTTAAATATGCTTTGATAATACTTTTCGTAGCAGTCGTTGATAAACTGTTCAACGGATAATTTTTTGTCCACCGTATGCACCTCCTTTTTTACCTTCTATTCAGTAGTCAGCCAAATCACGGTTTGTGACATAAAAAATCTAAATATTTTCAAAAAATATTATAAATCTTTTTACAGAATTATCATATTGACATAATAACCAATAAACCCGACATCATTTCTACTGGGATGTCGGGACGTTTTGAATCGATATATTGAAATTCGCTGTAGTATCTGTTATAATATCATTGTCAGCGTGACAACACTATGACAACAAAAATCTTGATAGTCCATATTCGTTGGATAATCTGAACAATTCCGATAACACGTGTAAAAATACCCATACAAAAGTGTTTAAGTTAAGTTTATCGGTATTGAGTGGGAATAAGAAACGAAAAGTCTGCAAAGCCTTATATATCAAGGGTTTCAGGACTTCGGAAAAGCCGTCTGATATTCAAATGATACTGTATACGGCTTATTCACAATAAAATCATACAGAGATAACCTCTCTCGTTTGAACACTTAGTTCATCCGAGAGGGGTATTTTTTTATGCCCGAAATCAGGTGAGTGATACTGTTGATCCGCCTGTGAGTTGATTTACGCTTAACATCAAGAACGGCAGTGAGATAATTCCCACTGCCGTTATATTTAATCCGGTATTCTTCCGTCTGTGGAGATTGTGACAACTCTCCACGGGATAAACTTACCGCTTGTCTGTAATGCATTTTTTACTG
>JAGAKF010000091.1 GCA_017625835.1 Clostridia bacterium | reverse complement strand
GAGCAAAGGCGATGCCTTTGCAATGATGCATCCGCTGTGCGGATATGATGAATGATGTTCGCTACGCGAATGATGTGTTTGCAGTGCAAACATTAAGGGTCTGCGACGCTAAAATATAACACCTCGACTTTGATAGTGCCCGTAGGGGAGGCGTTTCGCCTCCCGCAAAATTGCACCGTATCTGGCGGGACGGGAAACCCGTCCCCTACGTGATGAGTTGAATAAACAGCGTAGGGCGGTGGCTTGCTGCCACCGACAGAATTTATAGACTTTCATTAAATCATCCCGACAAACCCGAATTTGTTGATAATATGCTTCACAAAAACATTTGTCAGGGGCTGAAAATATGTGACTTCAGCCGTTTAAATTCACAAATTGTGAATTTTGTACAAAATAAAACCAAATTATTGGTCAACTGTCAATTTTTTTAGTTTTTTGGCACAAAAAATCTATGAATATGTTTGACTTTTATAATTAGTTTTGTTACAATAAAATGGCAAATATGCTTCGTGTAAGTTTATTTTACACTTCAAAGCGCAAGGAGGAATTACTTTGACAGATGCAAAAACCTTAGCATATATAAATATGTATGCTATACTCGGCACACTTGAAAATCTGTGCGAGCTTGACCCCAAGGCAAGTGCTCTCCTGGCTGAACGCAAGCCTATTTCTATCGGCTTCGAAGTTAAGGACGGCCCTTCTGCTACTCTTACTTTCAAAAACGGTAAGTGCCGCATGGAACAGGGTATCAGCGAATGCGATATCAAGCTTCCTTTCTCATCATGCGAAAAGTTCAACGGTATGATCGACGGTACAGTTACACCTATCCCCTCAAAGGGCTTTATTCACATAAAGTTCCTTCTGGATACATTCACCAAGCTGACAGACATTCTTACAGCTTATCTTCGTCCCAGCGAAGAGGATCTTAAGGATGAGGAATTCTTTAACCTCAGCACCACTCTTCTCTTCTATACAATTTCTGTTGCTATTTCACAGATCGGTAACCACGATAAGATCGGTCAGTTCTCAGCAGATCACATCATCGACGGTGACATCAAGATGTCCATCAAGGGTGGTCCTGCAGCTACTGTCCGCGCTAAGAAAGGTCACCTTATCACAATCAAGCAGGCTCCCGAAGAGCCGCGCGCTATCATGGAATTCGGCAGCATGAAGCTTGCTCACGATCTCTTTGACGGCAAAGTTAACGCTGTTGCTCAGATCGGTGAAGGCACAATTGCTATGCACGGTATGATCAATATGATCGACAACCTCAACCGTATTCTTGACAGAGTCGCAATTTATCTTGCATAAGGGGGATATACATTATGGCTAACATTAAAATCAATCAGTACGACAAAAGCCGTGAGCTTTTCCAGCGTGCTACTAAAGTAATCCCTTCAGGTGTTTACGGTCACCTTGGCCCTGCTGAAGGTAACTTCATTCCAGTAAGTGCATGGCCTTTCTTCTCAGAAAAGGCTAAGGGTGCATATTTCTGGGACGTTGACGGAAACAAATTTATCGACTATATGTGCGCATACGGTCCGAACATCCTCGGTTACAACGACCCCGACGTTGATAAGGCTGCTATGGAGCAGGCTAAGATTGCTAACTGTACAACCTCCCCTTCTTACAAGATGGTTGAGCTTGCAGAATTGATGGTTGACACCGTTAAGACTGCTGACTGGGCATTCTTTGCAAAGAACGGTAACGATACAACACAGCTCGCAATCATGGCTGCACGTAACGCTACACACAGAAAGAAAATCATCTTCGTTAACGGCTTCTACCACGGTGTTTCAGCTGTTGTTCAGAAGATCGACTATCCCGGCGTTCTTCCTGAAGACGTTGCAAACAACCTCTATGTTGACTGGAACGATTTCGAAGCTCTTGAGAAGATCGTTGCTGAAAACGAAGGCGAAATCGCTGCTTTCATTTCAACACCTTACCTTCACGGTAACTACTTTGACAACGTAACACCTGCTGACGGCTACTGGCAGAAAGTACGTAAGCTCTGTACAGAAAAGGGCATCGTTCTTATCGTGGACGACGTTCGTTGCGGCTTCCGTCTTGACCTTGCAGGTTCTGACGCATATTACGGCTTTGAAGCTGACCTTATCTGCTTCTGTAAGGCTATTGCTAACGGTTGGAACATCTCCTGCCTTTGCGGTAAGGAATTCCTCAGAGACGCTGTTTCAGGCATGTCCTACACAGGTTCATACTGGATGAGTGCAGTTCCGTTTGCAGCAGCTATTGCAAACATCAACAAGATGAAGGCTCTTGACCTTCCGAAGGTTCTTAAAGAGAAGAGCGTTAAGCTTCTTGACGGCCTTAAGGCTGCCGGCGCAAACAACGGATTTGACCTTGTTTGCTCAGGTGAACCCGCTCTCTTCTATATGCGAATAGCTAACGACGATTCAATGATGCTTCATCAGGCATGGATTGCAGAGTGCGTTAAGAGAGGTATCTTCTTCTCCAGCCACCACAACCACTTCATGAACTATGCAATATCCGATGCTGACATCAAGCACACAATCGAAGTTGCTGACGAAGCATTCAAAGTCGTTAAGAAAGAACATCCTGAGGCATTTTGATTTTTAAAATCATTATATAAATAAATTTTAGGAGGAAGCACCTATGGCATTAACCAAAACAGAATGGTTAGCTCTTGAAAAGAAAGCTCACGAGCTCCGCAGACTTTGCCTTGATACTACTTTCTGGGCAGGCAGCGGTCATATCGGCGGCGGTATGAGCGTTATGGACATGATGACCATTCTCTATCACAAGTATCTTAACATCAAGGTTGACGATCCCAACTGGGAAGACAGAGACCGTTTCATCCTTTCAAAGGGCCACTCAGGTATTGCTTATGCACCTGTTCTTGTTGACAAGGGATTCAACGATCCTGAGCAGCTCAAGACATTCAACCTTACAAACTCAAAGATGGGTATCCACCTTGACTCAAACAAGGTTATCGGTGTTGACGCATCAACAGGTTCTCTCGGCCACGGCCTTTCAATCGCTCTCGGTACAGCTCTTGCTGCTCGTGTTCTCGGCAAGGATTACAAGACATACTGTATCCTCGGCGACGGTGAATGCGACGAAGGTTCAAACTGGGAAGCAGCTATGGCCATCACAGCTTTCAAGGCTACAAACGTTATCTCATTCGTTGACCGTAACAAGTGTATGATCGACGGCCGTACAGAAGACGTTATGCCTCTTGAGCCCTTCTGCGACAAGTGGCGTGCATTCGGCTTCCACGTAATCGAGGTTGACGGTCACAACCTCAACGAGCTTTCAGAAGCTATTGATTACGCTCTCGGCGAGCCCGACGCTCCTGTTATGATCGTTGCTAATACAATCAAGGGTGAGGGTATCGACTTCATGGCTGATGACTATCATTGGCATTACGGCGCTATCGACACTGAGAAATATGAGCTCGCTAAGAAGAGCCTTGACAATTACTATGAGAAGCGTAAAGCTCGTGCAGAAAAGGAGGGCATCTAATTATGGCAGGTGGACTTACATATACAGCTCTTGAATCTACTGAGCTTTCTACTGCTGAAATTTACGGCCAGACTCTCGTAGAGCTCGGTCGTGAGCATAAGGAAATCGTTGGTCTTACAGCTGACCTCGGCGGTTCAACAAAAATCGGTGTATTCGGCAAGGAATTCCCCGACCGTTTCTTCAACGTAGGTATTGCTGAGCAGAACATGTTCGGTATCGCAGCAGGTATGGCAAAGGCAGGCCTCGTTCCTTTCGTTTCAACATTCTCAATTTTCGCAGCTCTTCGTTCTGCTGACCAGATTCACACAGATATCTGCTACCAGAACGTAAACGCTAAGATTATTGCTACACATTCAGGTACATCTTTCGGCCAGGCAGGTTCAACTCACCACGCAATCTGCGATATGGCTGTTATCCGTTCAATGCCTAACATCACACTCATCTGCCCTGCAGACGGTGTTGAGACAGCTGAAGCTGTTCAGGCTGCTTATGAAAACTTTGGCCCGTACTACATCCGTATCAACCGTGGTTTCGACCGCGTTCTTTACGGTAAGGATTACGGCAAAGAGTACAAGTTCGAAGTAGGCAAAGCTATCGAAGTTAACCCCGGTACAGATATCACTGTTATCGCTTGCGGTTCTTGCGTATACCAGGCTTACCAGGCTGCTAAGTTCCTTGAGAACGCTGACGGACTTAAGGTTCGCGTTCTTGATATGCATACAATCAAGCCTCTTGATAAGGAAGCTGTTCTTAAGGCTATCCAGGATACACGCCGTATCATCACAGTTGAAGACCACACAATTCTCGGCGGTCTCGGCTCTGCTGTTGCAGAAGTTATGGCTGAAGCAGGTAAGGGTTGCGCATTCACACGTCTTGGTCTTAAGGACCAGTTTGCTCCTATCGGTCTTCACGAAGACATTATGTCAATGCTCGGCATCGACTGTAACGGTATTATCAATGCTGTTCGTGAAGCTATGAACAAGGACTTCGAAGAAGACGACGATTGGGACGACGAAGTATAATTGAAAGGAAGGGTTACACATGGCAAACGAAGTTTTATTAACCAATAAAATCTTCCTCAATGCTGCTTTACCTCTCCTGAAGGTTATTGCAAACGATGTTCCGAGCCTTGCTAAGAAGTTTGAAAAGGTTCACTGTATTTATCAGGTAAGTGCTCTTGATCCCTCTGCTCCCGACGGCAAATATGCTACTCACTTCACCGTTAACAACGGCGAGTGGAAAGTATGCGCTGACAAGGTTGCAACAAACGCTCACATCGAGCTCGAGTTCAAGAACATGGAAACAATGAACGCATTTTTTAAGGGTAAGATCGGCCCCTCTACTCTTCCGAAGATGAAGGGTGTTGTAAAAAAACCCCTGGAGTTCGCAGCATTTATGATGGTTCTCCTTAAAATGTCTTCACTTCTTACAATCACGGAGGCTCCCGCAGATGAGGAAACTCAGAAGCTCGCTGTTAAGTGCTTCTTCTACCTTCTTTCATCAGGTATCAGCCAGCTCAACAAGCACGGACACGAAGGTGTTCATGACTGGGCTTCAAAGAGCCCAGACCGTGTTTATGCATGGGCAGTTGACGGTTATCCTGAAGTTTCTGCTTTCCTTCGCGTTAAGGCAGGTAAGACACGTTCAGGTCGTGGCACATACAAGAGAGCTATGCCGTTCTTCACAATGAGATTTGACTCTCTCCCGAGTGCATTGGGCATTCTTCTTTCAACAGACGATATGCTTGAATCCACAAAGCAGGGCAAGCTCATCATGGACGGTGCTCCCGAATTCGGCGCACAGATCGGTGACTTCATGATGCAGGTCGGCGACTACGCTAAATAAGAGACATAAAACTAAGCGGTATCGGAAATTCCGATACCGCTTTAAATTTTATTAAAATTATATGCTCAGTACAGTTATGCTTACAGTCGCTGCTATTATACCTAAAATAGTTGACAACTGCGGTTTTTCCTTGAAGAAAATGAATGAATACATTGCTGCCAATATAAGCACGCCGCCGTTTTCTACCGTATACAGTACCGCAGTGTTTACCATCGGGATAACAGTTACAAGAACGTTAATCGCCAGAGCCGCACTCGCAAGACACAACACAAGCGGTAAAGCCGCCTTTTTATCAATCTTAAAAGCCTTCAGAGTATCTTTTTTCTCTTTGAATGCAAGCTGAATCAATGCGATTACACCCATAATACCGTATGTAATGATAACCATTTCGTTTTTCTCCGATTCGTTATAATCAGACTGCATTTTAAGCAATGTTCCGTACATACCGTTGCAGATAAAGAGAATAGCGCAGAAAAGGTAGTAAGTCCACGGAGTCTTTTTGCGCTCTTCGCCTTTTGTCTTTTTGAGCTCTTTCAGATTCATCAATACAAATGAAACAAGCATCATAGCTATCGCCGCGAGCTGATACCATCGAAGATCATCCCCGAGGAAAACCGTTGTATAAAGCAGAGGAACAAGAATTCCGCCGAAAAGCTGTGCAACGTTCAGAAAAGCATACGAGCCTTTAGCTCCTGCTTTTATAAGTGATGTGTTATAGCCATAAAGCGCTACGGCATTCAGTACACCGAAAAGAAGCGTCATCAGCGACAGTTCAAACTTAAAGCCGATCCACGCCCAGGTGAAAAGTGCGATTGCAATGCTTTCAAGCACGCAGAACACGGGCGAAGCGTTTTCGGGCTTACCGGGATATTTGTTTGTATACATCGTACAGAATAATGTCTGAAAGCTGTATAGAACAACTATTAATAAAATCAACAGTGCTGAGGTCATATTTATTCTCCTTTTAAAATTCTTTTACTTGTTGATATTTTAAAATTAAGCATCATTGAAAAATCCCTTATTCGTCCGATAGACAAATAAGGGATTTTACTTGGTGCCGGTGACCGGGGTCGAACCGGTACGGTATCGCTACCACTGGATTTTGAGTCCAGCACGTCTGCCAATTCCATCACACCGGCACATAACGGGACTTATTATAAACCAATGTTATGTAAAAATCAAGTGTTTTTTTCAATTTTGCAACGAGTCATAGATAACTTTTGCAATTTCGGTTGCCATTTTATCAAGATTTTCGTCAAACGCCTTGTTATCATCATCTGATGTTATGAATCCGACCTCAAGAAGCAACGACGGCATATTTGTGTTTGCATTAATATAATAATTGTTTGCCGTTATGTCTCTGTAACCGTTTTTTACTCCCCTGTTCGGAAGACCTGTCGATTCACTTAATACACTTAACAGATCCTCAGCCAGCTTGTGTTCATCCTCTTTTTCACGTTTCGAGATCCACGCCTCAAATCCCGTTCCCGAATCCGCGCTGTTTCTGTGTATGGACACAAAAAGAGCACAACGCTTTTTATTGGCAATCCTGCACCTGTCGCGAAGTGAAACTTTTTCATCTTTATCTCTTGTAAGTACGGTATCCATACCTAGTTTTTCAAGCTCTTCCTGTACCTTAAGTGTGAGCTCAAGGTTATCGTTTTTCTCGTATCGTTTGCTGTCAGCGGATACAGCGCCTACGTCGTCACCGCCGTGGCCCGCATCAAGGCAGACAATCATCTGACGTTCATAATGTTTTTCAGCGGTATCCGCCAACAGCTTGACCGCAATTAAAAAGCTTACGAAAACAAGAATGACCGCTATTATCACAGCATAATTATGCTTTTTTTCGTTTAAATTAAGATTAAAATTCAAGGTCTTGCCCCTTTTCTTTCTTCTTGGACTTTGATTATAACATAACAGTATTAATTACGCAAACAAGATTGACTTTAGCACACAATTGAGTTAAAATGTTTTCATCAAAATTTGGAGGTTTTATCTATGAACAATACAGAATTCAAGCCTTGCTTAAGATTCATGGTTGTCAGCGATATTCACATCAAAGACGAGCATAGTGTTGAGCGTGAGCGTTTTGAAAAAGCTATCCGCGACGCATACAAAATCGCAAAAAGCAATAAATATTACCAGAAGCTTGACCTGATCGGTATGGTCGGTGACTTTGCAGACGGCGGTACACCCACACAGTTCAAGGCTGCAAGAGACATTGTTGATGCTAACGTTGATTTTAATGAGACAAAGGTTGTTGCGTCAATTGCAAGCCACGAGTTTATGCACGACGGTGTTGAAGCCGGATACAAAAACTTCCGCGAAATTTTCGGCGGTGAACCCGACACTCACGCGGTGGTAAATGGTTTCCACTTCGTTTCAATTACACCGTCAAGAGGTTGTAACTACCACGACGACAAGAAAGTATGGATGGCTGAAGAGCTTAAAAAAGCTGCCGAAGACGACAGAAAGAAGCCGATCTTCGTTTTCCAGCATCCGCATAACTCAGGCACGGTTTACGGAAGTATTCTCTGGGGCGAGGACGACCTTATTCCTGTTTATATGCACTATCCGCAGATTATCCACTTCTCAGGTCACTCACACGCACCGATCAACGACCCCCGTTCAATTCATCAGCAACATTTCACATCTCTCGGCACGGGTACACTCAGCTACTTTGAGCTCGACGAGTTTGATAAGATTTACAGCACCATCCCCACAAACAAGGAAAAGGCTGCACAGATGCTTATAGTTGAAGTTGATGAAGATAACCGTGTACGTGTCTACCCGTATGACGTTCTTACAGGTAACTTCTTCCCCTACACATGGGAGATTGATGAGCCTTCGAACCCGGCAACATTCAAATACACCGGTGAGAGATATAAGACAACTGCCGCTCCGAGCTTTGCTGAGGACAACGAAATTACAATTTCTGACATCACTGATACATCATTCAGAGCAGACTTCAAGCAGGGAATCCCCGCTGACGGTGAGCAGTACGTTAACAGCTACGATATCATCGTAAAAAATGCTGATGGCGAAATTATCAGACAGTACAGTATATGGTCCGAGTATTATTTTTATGATATGCCCGAATCTCTCGGTGTTGATGTAAAAGACCTCACACCCGACAGCGATTACACTGTTGAGGTACGTGCAAACGGTTTCTTTATGACATCTTCAAAGAAAAACCTCTGCGCTAAGGTGCATACAAAATAATCTTCGGTGGTGAGCAAATTGAATAAAATCAAGGAATTTTTAAAACGTAAGGACATCGAATTTTCATTAAAACGTTACGGAATCGATGCACTCAGCGCAATGGCACAGGGACTTTTCGCATCGCTTCTCGTCGGCACGATCCTTTCAACAATCGGTCAGCAGTTCTCTATTGACTTTCTTGTTGAAATCGGCGGATTCGCTTCCGCTGTAAAAGGCAGTGCAATGGCAATCGCCATCGGTTACGCGTTAAAAGCGCCTCCGTTGGTACTGTTTTCACTTGCCGCAGTCGGATACTCTGCTGACATTGAAGGTGGAGCAGGCGGACCTCTCGCAGTTCTTTTTATGGCGATTGTTGCCGCAGAGCTCGGTAAGGCTGTCAGCAAGGAAACCAAGCTCGATATTCTTGTAACTCCGATCATAACAATCGTTTCGGGTTGCGGACTTTCAATGCTTTGTGCTAAGTATATAGGTATGTTTGCAAGTTCCTTTGGTAACGCAGTTATGTGGGCAACGGAGCTTCATCCCTTCCTTATGGGTATGATCGTTTCCGCCGTTATCGGAATCGCTCTTACGCTTCCGATCAGCAGTGCGGCTATCTGCGCAGCTCTCGGACTGACGGGTCTCGCAGGCGGTGCGGCCGTCGCAGGCTGTTGCGCACAGATGGTAGGCTTTGCAGTAATGAGCTTCAAGGAAAACAAGTGGGGCGGACTCGTTTCTCAGGGTCTTGGTACAAGCATGCTGCAGATGGGCAACATCGTCAAGAATCCGCGCATCTGGATCCCCCCTACCCTTGCTTCAATCATAACCGGACCGATTGCAACCTGCGTTTTCAAGCTTGAGATGAACGGTGCAGCGGTTTCCTCAGGTATGGGTACCTGCGGTCTCGTCGGTCAGATCGGCGTTTACACCGGTTGGGTCAATGATGTTGCATCGGGAGCTAAAGAGGCGATCACTGCTTTCGACTGGATAGGACTTGTTTTAATTTGCTTTATTCTTCCTGCTATTCTTTCGTTTGTTTTCTGTGAAAGCCTCCGCAAAATCGGCTGGATCAAGGAAAATGATTTGAAATTAGGGCTATAAAAATAAAGGATGACAGTATTCACGCTGTCATCCTTTTTATTTGGTTATGTAACGTCACAGCTCCTGCGCCATAACGACTCCGCCGAGAAGTGATGTTATTTTTCTGAAGCCCTTTCGCTGATAAAAGCGCTGTGCACCTGTATTATCCTTATCGACAATAAGCATTACACCGGGAACATTCATACTTTTAAGCTTTTCAAGCAGAGCATCAACCATCTGCGAACCGTAGCCTTTACTCTGGTAATCATCAAGCAAGTCTATATGCAGATGAGCAGGATATCTGTTCTTAAAAGGAAGATAACCGAACGGAAGAAAAAACGCCGTTACACTCTGCCATTTTGCAATTTTCCAGAGCTTTTTCACTTCATTTTTACGGTACCCTTTTACATATTTTGAATAATCGGGTGCGCAGAGAATATAACCGACTGCTTTGCCATTATCCTCAAGCACAAACGAAGTTTCCTGTTCAGCTCTGGCATAGTATGTAGAATACGTCAGAGCAATTTTTCTGCCGACTTCCTCTCTCAATCTTGACTGAGGTCCCGCAGTCATCCTGCAGACGTATTCAATATCTTTTAAATCCTTGTCTTCAGCAGGTCTTATATGAGGCATACTGTCACTCCCCTTTTATTCAACTCCGCGGTAAAGCAGGCCTCTTGTAAAGTCACCCTTCGCTTTACCCGAACGTATATATGAAGATATAACTTCCGCGCAGGTTTCTTTGTTTTCTTTTGTAAAATAAAGAAGCATAAAGTCCATATTGCGGATTTCGCTGAGCCTGTCCGCCATATAAACGGGAACAGAATTGAGTATATCATTAACACCCATACGGCATTCGATCGGGAACTCGACTCCCCTGCGGTCAACAAGCTTTCCGTTCTGTTTGCAGTCCGAACAGCTTTTGCCGTTTTTCTGCGGACAGTTACGTGTAAGCATAAGAGGAAGCCTGCCGTAGGCAAAAATTCCTCGCGGCACTTCACCGCCGATCGACTGAGCCTGAGACATTGTAAGCTCTGCCGAAAGAAGAATTTTATTCACGCCCATATCTTCAAGAACCTTAAGCGAACGCGAATTGAATACGTTCGAGCCGAAGAAAGCATTTGCCTTAAGTCCTGCTTTCTGTATAAGGGCAATTCCGTCGAGAGTGCCTGCCCACGCTTCCGTTATACCGTATTCTTTGGCTTCAACCAGATCATGAAGTATTTTTTCATATGAGCCGAAAATTCCTCGCGGCACTTCTACGCTGACGCGTACGGATTTTTTAACCTTTCTTTCCATACCGAGCGGAACGATGATCTGCTCTATATAATCCCAGTTTTCAGGGATTGTTTCAACATCAGAGAAACGGCAAACAAGACGTTTTTTTCCGTTAAGATGAGGCTTGACCGAAACGAAATCATTTTTAAATGTCTTAACCGTTGAAGCATCCGTATTTTCAAGCTTTTCGATTGCTTCGCGGCGAAGCTTATTGATTTCCGAAACAGGGATAAAAACGCCCTCGTCAAGCTCGATATCAATTTCACCTGCGAAGAATCTTGTTCCACCGCATTTTTCAAGCTGAGTACGAACTGACTCTTCAGTCGTAGCCTTATTCAATGCAGGCTGAGGCTGAGTTTCACTTTCAACGAACACATTTTTTCCGCCTGCCTGAGCTGCAAGAGAAATCGGCTCACCAAGAACACCCGTAAAAGCGAAATCGATTTTTGTGTCCGCAACTTCCTTTTCATAAAGCTTTTCAAGCTTCTTAAGAACAGGCGCGGCAGCCGTTACATCATCCTTCTGCCTTGTGCCGAACATATCGATCCCGAGCTTTTTTTTATAATAACCGTCAGTAAAGCCTGAACGTGAGAACACACTTCTGAGGTCACTTTTCAGCTCATTGTCAACGATACCGTCAACGCTGTTTCTGCACGCTTTGACAGCCGCAGCAACATACTCGGGACGTTTCATTCTTCCTTCAATCTTGAAAGAACAAACACCCATTTCAGCCATTTCACGGATATAATCGACAAGTGAAAGATCCTTAAGGCTCAGGTCGTGCCCCGTACCGAACGGTGCTCCGAACGGCAGACGGCAGGGCTGAGCGCAAGCTCCCCTGTTTCCGCTTCGCGAGCCGAGAACGGCTGAAAAATAGCACTGGCCCGAAACGCACATACAAAGCGCACCGTGAACGAAACATTCAAGCTCGATCGGTGAATTTTCACAAAGGTTGCGGATTTCTTCCATTGAAAGTTCACGCGGCAGAACCGCACGCGTAAATCCGAGTTTTTTAAGTTTTTTCAATCCTGCAGGAGTCTGGACAGACATCTGCGTTGATGCGTGCATAGGCATATCCGGCGCACATCTGCGAATAATATCTGCAAGGCCCAGATCCTGAACAATTATTGCGTCAATTCCCGCTTCACAAGCAAGACGGACGGCATCCTGAGCATCGTCGAGCTCGCCGTCCGAAATAAGCGTGTTTAATGTAAGATGAACCTTAACACCGTGCTTGTGACAGTAATCAACAGCATTTTTCAATTCGCTGAAGTCGAAGTTGGATGCATTGCGGCGCGCGTTAAAATCCTTCGCTCCGAGGTAAACAGCATCCGCACCGCTTCTGACTGCAGCAACAACAGACTCCATTGAGCCTGCAGGTGCAAGAATTTCAATATTCATTATAATTGATCCTTTTCTTCAAGGCTTCTTCTGATACTGCGAAGATCCCTTGTCATTCTTTCTGCTTCTCTGCGAGCCATTTCAGCCTCTGTCTTTGCCCTTGCAGCATCTTCCATATACACCTGAATCTGTGCTTTAAGGTAATCAGCGTTTCTTTCCGCCTGATGATATCTGTCCGCATACTCAAGCGCACAAAGAACCGCAGACTGCACCTGAGAAAGACGGGGATGCCTCTGAAGCAGGTCCGTAATGACTTCGTCAACCTCTTCACCGATGTTTTTGATTTCGTTTACATCTCCGTCGGTTGTAAGGTGATAGTCAAGACCGCCGATAGTGAGTCTTACCCTGTTTTTTTCCATAATAATCCCTCCGCAGTATAATTGCGTAAAAGTTCGCCAATAATCAAAATCAGAGGAACACAAATCCCCTTTGATGGCGATGTTTAGAATATTATACTATAAAAAAGCGACAGATAAAAGCCTTTTTAGATATTTTTTTGCATTTTCGAAGTATATTTATTTTGCTGTTACCTGTACTCAATACAGGTTATTTTGTGCAAATAAGATAAACTTTATTTCTGAAATCAATAATTAAACACACTTTTTCGTCATAAATCACAAAATAACGGTCGAATTTTCTTATAACAATTTATGTTTCACTGTTGTATTTTTATACAATTTGGTATAAAATTAATACAAGAAGCAGTCCGACAGTTTTGTCGGTTATCCCAAGGAGGTATATTTATGAACTACAAAATGACTAAAAAAGAAGCGAAAGAGCAGATTTCCAATAAGCTCTCCCACTTTTTCGGTGTAACTCCCGAAGAAGCAACTTATGAGCATTATTACAAAGCAATCGCTCTTATCCTGCGCGATATGATGATGCAGGGCAGAAAAGAATTCCACAACGAATCAAAAACAGCTGATTCAAAGAAGGTTTACTACCTTTGTATGGAATTTCTTATGGGTCGCTCTCTTAAAAATAACCTCTACAATCTCAACCTTACTAAAACAATGGAATCCGCGCTCAAGGATTTCGGCATAAAGCTTGAAAAGCTCTACGACTGCGAACCCGACGCTGGTCTCGGCAACGGCGGTCTCGGAAGACTTGCTGCCTGCTACCTTGACGGTCTTGCAACACAGGGTTATTTCGCTAAGGGTTACACAATCCTTTACGAGTACGGTATTTTCAAGCAGAAGCTCGTTGACGGTTGGCAGACAGAAATGCCTGACTTCTGGCTTCCCGGCGGTGACGTATGGCTCGTCCCCAGAGAGGAAGAAGCTGTTGATATCAAGTTCGAAGGTTGGATTGACGAAATCTGGGATCACAGCTATCACCACGTTGAACAGCGCGACAGCAAGATTGTCAAGGCTATCCCTCACGATATGTACGTTGCAGGTAAGGATGGTAAGGGAATCAGCGTTCTCCGTCTCTGGTCCGCAAATGCACCCGGTCTTGACATGGATATGTTCAACCAGGGCGATTATATGCGTGCGATGGAGCAGAATGCTATGGCTGAAGTTATCAGCAAGGTTCTCTACCCTGCTGACAACCACCCTGAAGGAAAAAGCCTTCGTTTAAGACAGCAGTACTTCCTTGTTTCTTCATCAATTCAGGATATCGTAAACAATCATCTCCGTATTTACGGCAGAATCGACAACCTTGCAGAAAAGGTTGCAATTCATATCAATGACACTCATCCGACTCTCGCTATCCCCGAGCTTATGCGTATTCTTCTTGATGAATGCGGCTACGGTTGGGACGAGGCATGGAAGATCGTTACAGACACAATTGCTTATACAAACCACACTGTTATGGCTGAAGCTCTCGAGTGTTGGCCAGAAGATTTATTCAAGCGTCTTCTCCCCCGAATCTACGGCATCACAAAGGAAATCGACAACCGTTTCCGCAGCTTTGTATGGGCTTCAACAGGCGATGCAGACAAGGTTGAGCGTATGGCTATCGTTTCAAACGGTGTTATCCGTATGGCTAATATGTCCGTTGCAGGATCACACAGCGTAAACGGTGTTTCAGCTCTTCACTCTGAAATCCTTAAGGAAAGCGTTTTCAAGGATTTTTACTCCGTAACACCCGACAAGTTCAAGAACGTTACAAACGGTATCGCTCACAGACGTTGGCTCTGCCAGTCTAACCCCGAGCTTACAAAGCTTATCTCAGACCTCATCGGTGACAAGTTCATCTATGACGGTGCAGAGCTTGAAAAGCTCAAGGCTTTTGCAGACGATAAGGAAGTGCTTAAAAAGCTCGAGGAGATCAAATTCCGCAACAAGCAGAAGATCGCAAAGATCGTCAAGGAAAGAAACGGAATTGATATTGACCCCAACTCAATTTTTGACGTACACGTAAAACGTCTTCACGAGTACAAGCGTCAGCATCTCAATGCTTTCCACATTCTTTCAAAATACCTTGCAATCAAGGAAAATCCTGACGGAGATTTCACACCGCACACATATATCTTTGCGGCAAAAGCAGCGTCAGGCTACTATATGGCAAAGAAAATCATCAGCTTCATCTGCGCCCTCGGCGATCTTATCAACAACGATCCCGACGTAAGAGGCAGACTCAAGGTAGTTTACCTCGAGGACTACAACGTTTCGTTGGCAGAGGCTCTTATGCCTGCAGCTGATATCAGCGAACAGATTTCACTTTCAGGTACTGAAGCAAGCGGTACAGGTAATATGAAGCTTATGATCAACGGTGCGATCACTCTCGGCACAATGGACGGTGCAAACGTTGAAATCCACGAGGCTGTCGGAGAGGATAACATTCTCATCTTCGGTATGAGCACACCTGAGGTAAATGACCTTAAGAGAATCGGCTATACACCAATGAACTTCTATCAGAATAACGCTGATTTAAGACGTGTTATCGACTTCATTAACAAAGGCATCAACGGCAAGACCTTCCCCGAAATCGGAAGCACAATCATTCACCACGACCCGTATATGGTTCTTGCTGATTTTGCAGATTACAAGTCAGCTCAGGCAAAAGCAGAGGCTCTTTATAAGGACAGAGACACCTGGAACAGAATGTCACTTATGAACATTGCAGGCGCTGGCAGATTCGCTTGCGACAGAGCAATCAACGACTATGCACGTGACATCTGGCACACAGCTCCGCTTAACCCGATTAAAAAGAAATAAAAAAATTATAGCAGAAGCTTCTATCCGAAGTTTCTGCTGTGTTTTTATCTGTACATTCTCATCGGCATTACGGATTCTTCGGGGTGTCCCCCGGGCATTTTTTCTTCCTGCATCAGGCAGGCATTGAAAATTGCATTTTTTCCGAAGCGTCGTCGCAGAGCAAGAACCGTATCGTCAATTTTCTGTATTTTTTCGTGCTTCGCAATATCCGAAAATAAATCAAGCTGTGCAGGCGCATTGAACTCAACGAGATCAATTGCCCTTACCGTAACCGCCCTGACATTGTTTTTCCACTCGTACCTTTTTACAAAAAGCTCCATTGCCTCTCTGGCAAGCTCGGAGGCGCTCCTTGTCGGAATTGCGAGCTTTTTCTGGAACTGACTCGTGAAAAGCCGGCAGTCCTTGACGCTGATCTGCACTCCGCAAGCCTTTAGACCGTAACCCGTAAGACGTTTCTGGACATCCTGGCTAAGAGCAAGGAAAACACGCCATACTTCTTCGGCATTGACAAGATCTGCGGTGCAGGTTATACCGTGGCCGACGCTTTTGACAGGTTCTCTGTATCCGTCAGGCTTAACTCTGGACGAATCAAGTCCGTTAGCAAAAACCCAAAGTTCTGCACCACATTTTCCAAACTGTTTTGTAAGCCAGTCCCTGTCGCAGTTCGCAAGATCGCCTATTGTGTAAATACCGAAATCATTCAGCTTCAAAAAGGTTTTTCTTCCTACGCCTATCATTTCCACCGCAGGAAGATTCCATAGCTTCTCCTTAAAATTCTCCCTTGTAATCACCGTGACGGCATCCGGTTTTTTCAGATCGCTTCCGAGTTTTGCAAAAACCTTATTGAACGAAACTCCTACCGACACTGTCAGACCCATTTCAGACTTGACCGTTTCCCGTATACTTTCCGCAATCTGTTTTCCGTTACCGAAAAGACGCTGACTTCCGCTTACATCCAGCCACGCTTCGTCCAATCCGAACGGTTCAATCAGGTCAGTATACCTTCGGTAGATATCCCTTACCATTGAGGAATATTTTATATACTCGTTGAAATGCGGTTCAATAAGAATAATATCGGGACATTTGAGTTTTGACTGCCAGATTGCTTCGCCTGTTTTAACTCCGCACACCTTTGCTTCCTGCGATTTTGCAAGAATTATCCCGTGCCTTTCTTCAACACTTCCTGCAACGGCAACGGGTTTTCCACGCAATGACGGATTCAGCATACATTCGATCGAAGCATAGCACGCGTTAAGATCCGAATGCAAAATCACCCTATCCATGACATTCACCTCGCTGAAATTACGTACTTATTATACGAACATTTGTTCGGTTTGTCAATAACAAAATTCACCTTCGTAACCTATTGTAACCCTATTGTAACCTGCCTTAACTTGACAATAAACTCCAACATATGGTATCATTAATTGTCACTTATTACTTGAATTATCGGAAGAAGGTTAAGCTTAATGATCAATTCAGACAATTTGTGTATGAGCTGTATGGAGGAAATCGGAAGTCTTAAAAACTGTCCTCATTGCGGCTTTCACAGCGACACCCAGCAGATTGAACCGTACCTGCCGATACGAACTGTCCTCGGCAACAGGTATCTCGTCGGAAAGCTCCTGAGCTACAACGGCGACGGTGCAACATATATGGGTTTTGACCTTTCTACAAGAACAGCTATCAATATCCGCGAGTTTTTCCCGATCGGCATTGCGGACCGCAGGGCTAAAACTTTTTCGGTTATTCCCAATGAACAGCATACAAATTTATACAATGAGTGTCTTCACAGTTTCGTCGAAATGTGGAGAAAGCTCATGCGTCTGAGCGGTCTTTCCGCCCTTATAAAGGTTCAGGACGTTCTCGAAGGTAACGGCACTTGCTATGCTATTACGGAAAACGTAAGCGGCATTACATTGCGTGAATACCTTCTTCGCAACAACGTCGGATATATCTCCTGGGAGAAGGCACGTCCCCTGCTTATGCCGGTACTCTCCACTCTCGGAACACTTCACTCTTCAGGTATTATTCACAGAGGTATTTCTCCATCTACGCTTATTGTTGCGCCCGACGGAAAAATCAGAATTACAGGCTTCAGCATAAGCCAGGTACGCTCCGCTAAAAGCGAGCTTGAGCATCAGCTTTTCAACGGCTATGCCGCTTTCGAACAGTACGGATTTGACGGAAGACAAGGTTCCTGGACAGATATCTATGGTTTCGGTGCCGTTCTGTACAGAACCCTTATCGGAACCGATCCTATTGACGCAAAAGAGAGAGTTACAAACGACCGTCTTATGGTTCCCGGAAAATTCGCAGAACAGCTTCCTGCTTATGTTATAAACGGACTTGTAAACGCTTTGCAGATTCTCCCCGAGGACAGAACACGCAGCGTGGAGGAGCTTCGTGCGGAACTTTCCGCTTCACCGAGCGCTGTCGTTGCATCGCGTGACATTGTCCCACCCGTTGCAAACAATGCAGACTCTCATACAGGAACACATAAATATTCAGCAGTAGCTCAGCGTCTTGATTTTGAAAAAGAAGAAAACGACGTTACATCCGAAAAACGCGAAGCAGCACAAAGAAGACATAACCTTACAACGGTAATCGTTTCTGCTGCAGCTGTTATCATTCTCGTAGTAGCGGTTGTCCTCGGACTTGAGCTTACAGGAAAAATTGACCTTTTCTCCGGTGAGACTACAACAGCCGCTGCCCAACAGGAGCTCGTTGAAGTTCCCGATTTTCTCGGTCAGGATTATTCCGACGTTATCAACAATGAGTATAATCTTAAATACTTCAAATTTGAGAAAAGAGATTCTTACAGCGACAAAAAAGACGGCACAGTCATCGCTCAGAATGCCACCGTCGGCTCACAGGTTCCGAAAGGATCGACAATCATCCTTACTGTAAGCGCCGGCAAAAAAAGTATCCTGTTCCCCAATGCAGGGATCATCGGTCAGAGATACGAGGACGCTGAAAAATATCTCAGAAGTCTCGGCTTCAACGTTACAAAAATATACAAGCAGAACATCGGCAATCAGATAGCTGAAACAGTGGCAGGTCATAATTGCGAAGAAGGAGCAAAGTATGATCAGGGACATAATGTCACACTTTTCGTGTGGGAAGTTGAAGAAACAACAACCCTGCCGACGGAAGCACCGTCTCAGGAAGTCTCGACACCAGATCTTTTTGACGGTCCACTTTCAGATATTTTAGACGGACAGCTTTCTGACTTGTTTTAAAGCTCATTAAAAAAATCGCCTGCGGGCGATTTTTTTATATATCCAAAAGCATTGATTTAATTATACAACTATGGTAAAATGTACTGTGAATGGAGTGAAATTATGGATTACAGCTATGAATATTTCAAAATAAGTGCAGATTACGTAAAATCAATTGTCCCCTACGAGCCCGAAATCGGCATAATTCTTGGCTCAGGACTCGGCAATTTTGCCACAGAAATCGAGAACCCCATAATCATTGACTACAAGGATATTCCAAACTTCCTTGTTTCCACAGTCCAGTCTCACGCAGGAAAGCTTATCTTCGGTGAGCTTGAGGGCAAAAAAATTGTTTGTATGGCGGGCAGATTCCATTTTTACGAGGGATACGATTTTGAACAGCTTGTTATCCCGATCCGTCTTTTTAAACTCATAGGTGTTAAGAAAACCATTCTCACAAACGCTGCAGGTGCAGTTAATACTGACTATAACGTAGGCGACATTATGATCGTCAAAGATCACATCAAATTGAACGGTGCAAGTCCCCTTTGCGGAAAGAACATTGAAGAATTCGGTCCAAGATTTTTTGACGTAACGGATATGTATACAAAGTCTCTGCGTGAAGTTGCACTTAAGTGTGCAGAAGGCAGCGGACTTGCAACACACGAAGGCGTTTATATGTTCTTTACAGGTCCGCAGTTTGAAACCCCTGCCGAAATCCGCGCTGCCAGGATTCTTGGCGCAGATGCCGTAGGAATGTCAACCGTTACGGAAGCATTGACAGCAGCTCATTGCTCGATGCCGTTGCTCGCTCTTTCAGTTATGACGAATATGGCTGCAGGTGTACTTGATTGCAAGCTTTCGGACGAAGAAGTCGGAATTGCAGCCGCAAAAATTGCAGACAGATTCGCTTCATACGTGAAGAAAATCATAGCAAATATCTGATGTAAACCTTTCTTTACATTAAAAATTTTACATCTTTTTACAAAATATCAACTTTGGTTGGTAGAGTAAAGCTGATTTTTATTTTAAAATAAAGGCACAGTTATATCGATTTATAAAGAAAGGTGCTGTTATTATGACAATAAATGAAAAAATAAGCTTATTGAGACGCGACGCTGATTTATCCCAGGAGGATCTTGCAGAAAAGCTCAACGTTTCAAGACAGACTGTATCAAGTTGGGAATCCGGCAAAGCTGTTCCCGCTGCCGATAAAATCCTTGCACTTTCAGAGCTGTTTAATGTATCAACGGATTTTCTTCTTCGAGACACAGAAGATTATGTGACTGCTGTTATACCTGAGGTATCCTATCAGGACGACTTTGAAGATAATTCACCTATGGAATATGAAGCTTCGAAGCCTGAGGAAACTCTTGTTACGCCCGAACCCGTTATCAAAAAAGAGAAGAAAAAAACTCCCGTAAAGAAAATCATAACTGCGGTTGTTGCGATAGTTCTTGTAATCGCTTTGATAATACCGATTCCGACGGGACTTTATGAAAAATGGTTCTGCGAAGAGTATGTTGAATATCCGTACGTCCTTGTTCACGGACTCGGAGGTTACGGTGCGGAATCAAAAATCAATGAAGCCAATCCGTATTGGGGTGGAGCAACAGGCAACGTTGCAACATATCTCAGAGATGAAAAAGGCTATGAAGTTTACGAAGCTTCCGTCGGTCCTTTTTCAAGCACGTGGGACAGAGCTTGTGAGCTTTACGCTCAGCTGATGGGCACAACCGTTGACTACGGTGAAGCACACAGTAAGGCACATAATCACGAGCGGTACGGCAGAACATATGAGACCAAACTTGCAGGCGACTGGGGAGCAAAAACCAAGGGCGGTCAGATTATCAAGCTCAACCTAGTCGGACACAGCTTCGGCGGTGCAACTGTAAGAATGCTTACATCACTTCTTGCTTACGGAAACGAAGAAGAGATGAATGCAAGCCCCGACGATGTTTCAGAACTCTTCAAAGGTGGAAAAGAGAATTACATCAACAGCGTAACAACTCTCTGCTCCCCTCATAACGGTTCAACGCTTTATTACTGCGTCGGTCAGTACGAAAGCCTTATAGGCACCGCTCTTGACGTAGTCTTTTACGGAAGCCAGTTTATGCAGAGTATAGAGGCAGGACAGTACTACGATTTCCACCTCGAGCATTTCGGAATCGATCCCGAAACTCAGGATCTGGATGAAATTATCAACACAGATTTCGGTCACGGCACAGACAATGCGGCCTATGACCTCTCCCCCGACGGCGCAGCAGAAATAAACAAAACTATCAAAACAGTCGATAATGTTTATTACTTTTCATACGCATACTCAGCAACAAAAGAAAGTTTTGGAAAACACGTACCCGACAGAGAAGTTCTTACTTTTAAAGATATTCTTTATCTCCCTGCAACTCTCATCGGTTCTTATTCCGAAAACAAAGTTTCAGATTATCCGATTGATGAAAAGTGGCTTGAGAATGACGGTATGGTAAATGTTATTTCCGCTGAATATCCGTTTACCGACGAATGGCAGGACTTTGACAGCGAAAACATCGTCAAAGGGAAATGGAACGTTATGCCTGTCAGAAGAGGACATCACGGCACGGTAGTCGGTATGAACACGACTGCCGAAAAAACACAGGAATTTTATCTCGAGCTCATAACGATGATTGACGAGAGACCGCGAGATAAAAAATATTATTTCAAAGGTTTATTTTAAGGAGGATATCTAATGAAAACAAACAAAATTGTGGCTTTGGCTCTTGCGGCAATTTTAGCTTTAAGCCTCATGACAACTGCATTTGCAGCTTTCAAAGGTGATGTTGACAGCAATGGAACTATCAACTCATCCGATGCTCTCGCAGTACTCAAGTATTCTGTAGAACTTATAACAGAAATCGACGAAAAAGTTGCTGATATGGATGCAAACGGTGTTATCAACTCATCTGATGCTCTTGCAATTCTTCGTATCAGCGTAGGTCTCGATGAAAAAGAAGAGTTACCTGAAGAACCCGATGTTCCCGATACACCCGACACACCTGATACACCTGCAGTTCCCGATGCACCGACAAGCACAGAAGAAATTGTTACACTTTACAACAATGCAGTTAACAAGGTAGTTGACGAAAAAGCAGGTTATAAAAAAGAAAGAACCACCACAGTAAGCGAAATGAACGGTGGCGCTTTGATGAAGATTCAGCTTGTTGTTGATATGGTTAACGAATTCCTCGGTGTCGGCACTAAAGAATATGTCAATACAAAAGGACAGTCCCTATACCTTATGAATGCATCTTTGGAAGCTTCTGATATCAAATCAGCTTCCTGTGAAAAGATCGGAGACAACTACACAGTCACACTTAACCTTAACAACGGCAACAGTTCAGCTACAGCAGCCAAAAAGAAAGACAGCTCACCCGTAGCAAGAAGCGGTCTTCTTACAGGCGACGTTGCAAGCCCCGATTATGACTACCTCAGCAGCGGTTGCGTTTATGCAAGCATCAGCGGCGTTGATGATGTTTCGGTTAAATCAATCAAAGCAACAAACTCAAATGTAAAAATCGTTGCAGTTGTTGATGCAGAAGATAAGCTTATCTCTCTTGTGGCTGCTTATGACTGGACAGTTGAAATGGAAAACATAAAGTATACAATTGTCAGTGTTAAAAAGGCTGACGGCAAGGCTCACACAGCAGTTGAAATTTCAGATGTCAAGTGGTAAACAAAACGGTGCAGGAAACTGCACCGTTTCTTTTTGTTGATTTACTTTGAATATCGTGATAGAATGAGTGTATTAACGATGCGAGGTGTATTATGAAAACTTTATTTAAAAATGCTACGATGCTGGTTTTCGAAAATGGTATTTACAACATACTGAAAGACGCTTACCTTGTTGTTGACGGCGACAGAATTTCATATATAGGCAATGACAAGCCTGAAGTTCAGTGCGATACCGTCAAAGATATGGCAGGCAAGCTTCTTATGTCCGGTTTTTATAACTGTCACAACCATTGTCCGATGGTGCTTTTGCGCGGGGTGGGAAGTGATCTCCCGCTTAATGAGTGGCTTTTCAATAAGGTTTTCCCTATTGAGGACAAACTGACTGCAGATGAGATTTATGCCGGTACAAACCTTGCTTTGCTCGAAATGCTGGCAAGCGGAACGGTAAGTTTTTCCGATATGTATTTTGAGCCTCAGGTTACTGCTAAGGCTGTTACAGAAGCAGGAATGAAAGCAAACCTCACACGTCCCGTTCAGAGCTTTGATCCGAACGAAGAAGCAAAAGATTCTTTCCGTATCGCACAGTCGATCGAACTTTATGACAAGTGGAACAACGCGGCTGACGGCAGAATTCTTATCGACTTTTCAATCCATGCAGAATACACCTGCACCGAAAGAATTGCACGCGCATACTCCGAAGAATGTAACAAGCGCGGCGGTCTTATGCATATTCACCTTTCTGAGACTGTAAAAGAACACAACGAATGTAAGGAAAAGTATGGCAAAACTCCTGCGCAATGGTTCAACGACCTTGGTGCATTTGATTCAAGAGCATTTGCCGCACACTGCGTTACGCTTGAAGACAGCGATATGGAACTCCTTCTTTCAAAGGGAGTAAATGTCGTTCACAATCCGTCAAGCAATATGAAGCTCGGAAGCGGATTTGCAAGAGTGCAGAAGATGATTGATATGGGTATAAATGTTGCACTCGGTACAGACGGTGCCGCAAGCAACAATAACCTTGATATGATGGAAGAACTGCACCTTGCTTCAATCATACACAACGGTTATGCTCAGGATGCGACCGTAATGAATGCGGATACCGTTATTAAAATGGCTACCCTTAACGGTGCGAGACTTCAGGGAAGAGACGATTGCGGTGAGCTCAAAGTCGGCAATAAGGCTGATATTATTGCAATTTCACTCGACAAGCCTCACCTTCGTCCGATCATTGACGAAAAAGCTCTTGTTACTTATTCCGCACAGAGCAGTGACATCTGTATGACAATGGTTGACGGAAAGATACTTTACGAAAACGGTGAATACACCACACTTGATAAAGAAAAAATCTACTTTGACATTGAAAAAGCAATGGAGAAATTATACTGAGGTGAATGAAATGGAAAGAGCTGATAACGGACTTGCATTTATGCTCCGATACGAAAATATTTCGTGGTACGAGGACGGTAAGGTAAGGATCCTTGACCGCAGAGTTTATCCCCGCAAGGTTGAATTTGTTGTCTGTAGCACTCATCAGGAAGTGACTCAGGCGATACGCGATATGGTAACTCAGAGTGCAGGGCCGTATACTGCGGCAGCTATGGGTATGGCTCTTGCGGCTTACGAATGCAAAGATATGACCGAAGAAAAGCAGCTTAAATATCTTCTTGCCGCTTCAGATAATATTTCACACGCAAGACCGACCACGGTTGCGAGGATGTCACTTATTACGGGAGGCTGCCTTGAAGCTGCGAAAATTGCGCTTAAAAACGGAACTGATGTCAGCGAAGCGATTGTTGAATACACCGTAAGAGCAAACAATCTCCGTTACGGCAAAGTTAACCTTATGGCGGAGCACCTTGTTGATATGTTCCCGCAGAACGGTACTGTAATGACACAGTGCTTCGGTGAGACCATTGTCGGAATGATGCTCAAAGTTGCAAAAGAGAGAGAAAAGAACATCCGTATTTTCTGTCCTGAAACACGCCCCTATTTCCAGGGTGCAAGACTTACTGCTACGGTATGCAACGAAATGGGTTTTGACACAACGGTTATTACGGACAATATGCCTGCTTATGTTATGAAAAAAGAAAACGTTGATGTTTTCACTTCTGCCGCTGATGCAATCTGCCTCGACGGTCACGTTGTTAACAAAGTCGGAACTTATCAGATTGCGATTGCCGCAAAGTATACAGGCATCCCCTATTTTGTAACCGGTGCACCTGACCACGGTCATCCTACGATTGACACCGTTAAAATCGAAATGCGCGACCCTGATTTTGTGCTTCAGGCTATGGGTGTTAAAACAGCGGCCGACGGACTTAAAGGCTACTACCCTGCTTTTGATATCACACCGCCCGAGCTCGTAAGCGGTGTCGTTACTGACACGGGAATTTACACTCCGTACGACCTTCACAGTTACTTTAAAGACGGTAACATGGGCGAATACGAAATGGTTATATAAAGAAAAATCGCTTCGTTCAGACGAACGGAGCGATAATTTTTTCAGTTGAAAAATACATTTGAAATAAAAATTTCAAGACCTATAAACACAAGAATTGATCCGCCGAAGATACCTGCTTTTCCCGCAAGCTTTGTGCCGAATTCTTTACCGATCGCAATACCTGCAAAACATATAACAAATGTCACCGCGGCAAT
This sequence comes from Clostridia bacterium, assembly GCA_017625835.1. Taxonomy (GTDB): domain Bacteria; phylum Bacillota; class Clostridia; order Oscillospirales; family Acutalibacteraceae; genus CAG-488. The sequence continues at coordinate 7,677 of JAGAKF010000091.1, read as the reverse complement.
TATCGCTGCGCTTACAAGCGCCATTTTCAAATCATATTCAGCGATTGTAAAACCGACAGAAAGAGCATCAATCGACGTTGCGACACCCTGCACAAGCAAAGCTCCTATTCCGAGCTTGGAACATTCGCAGTTTTCACCGTTTTCGTCACAGTTTTTCTCTTTTATACCTTCTATTATCATTTTACCGCCGATGAAGCCGAGCAATGCCAAAGCAATCCACGGTATCAGCTTTTCAAAAGACTGAAAATACTGCACAACGGTATGAACACAAACCCATCCGATCAACGGCATAAGAGCCTGAAAAAAAGCAAAAAGCCCTGCTATACCTGACATTTTATTCGTTTTCATTTTTGTCTCGTTAAGTCCGTTGGCGAGGGAAACAGAAAATGCGTCCATCGCAAGTCCTACGCCCAAAAGTGCACTGTTAAAAAAGAACCTTAAATCGAACTCCATAAATATCCTCCAAAATGAGCTATTGATGAGTATAACTTCACAGGCTGAATTTGTCAACCTTCTCGGGCGAATAAAATCAAAAATCCTCTTGTCTGTTTCGACATTTTGTTATATAATATTGGCACTACAAATAAGGAGTTTTGATATGTTTATTACAGACGATATTAAATACATCGGTGTCAACGACCACAGCACAGATCTTTTTGAAGGTCAGTTCGATATCCCGGACGGCATTGCTTATAATTCATATGTTATTATGGACGAAAAAATTGCTGTCACGGACACAGCCGACAAAAACTTCGGCGATGAATGGTTCAAAAACCTTGAAGAAATTCTTGACGGTAAAGAGCCCGATTACCTCATCGTTCATCATATGGAACCCGACCATTCAGCGAACATCGACGCTTTTCTTAAGAAATATCCCTCATCCTGCGTTGTTGCAACAATGAAGGCTTTCAATATGATGGCTAACTTTTTCGGCAACGATTACTCGGACAGACGTCTCGTTGTCAGCGAAGGTGATACTCTCAAGCTTGGTGCACATACTCTTACATTCTATACTGCTCCGATGGTTCATTGGCCTGAGGTCATGGTAAGCTACGATTCAAAGGATAAGGTTGTTTTCTCCGCTGACGGATTCGGAAAGTTCGGCGCACTTGACGTTGAGCAGGACTGGGCTTGCGAAGCAAGAAGATACTATTTCGGAATCGTCGGCAAATACGGCGTTCAGGTTCAGGCACTCCTTAAAAAACTTGCGACACTTGACGTTGAAATCATCTGCCCGTTGCACGGTCCGATTCTTACAGAAAATCTCGGTTACTACATCAACCTCTACGATGTATGGTCATCATACGGCGTTGAAAGCGAAGGCATCGTAATCGCCTACACATCGGTTTACGGAAACACAAAGGCGGCAGCAGAGTTGCTCGCAGAAAAGCTTAAGGCTAAGGGTTGCCCGAAGGTTGTTGTTAACGACCTTGCACGTTGTGATATGCACGAAGCTGTTGAAGACGCGTTCCGTTACGGAAAGATCGTTCTTGCTACTACTACTTATAACGGTGATATTTTCCCGTTTATGAAAGAATTCATCAATCACCTTACAGAAAGATTTTACCAGAACAGAACTGTTGCTTTCATCGAAAACGGTTCATGGGGTCCCGTTGCCGCAAAGATGATGCGCAAGATGCTCGAAGGTTCAAAGAACATAACTTTTGCCGAAAACACGGTTCAGATCAAATCCGCACTCAATGAAACAAGCATTGCCGCTATTGATGCACTTTGCGAAGAGCTTTGCGGTTAATTCAATCTGTTAAGTTTTATCATAAACAGCAACGTTGCGAAATCAACGTTGCTGTTTTCTTGTCCTTTACCTATATAAAGACTGTGGGTATTTATTGAATTCCTATCGCCAAATTCGGGTTTGTCGGGATGATTTAATGAAAGTCTATAAATTCTGTCGGCGGCAGCAAGCCACCGCCCTACGCTGTTTATTCAGCTTGGCACGTAGGGGACGGGTTTCCCGTCCCGTCAGATACGGTGCAATTTTGCGGGAGGCGAAACGCCTCCCCCTACATGCACTATCAAAGTCGGGTGTTATATTTCAGCGTCGCAGACCCTTAATGTTTGCTACGCAAACGCATCATTCGCGTAGCGAACATCATTCATCATATCTGCACAGCGGATGCATCATTGCAAAGGCATCGCCTTTGCTCGACAAACCTGAATTTGTTACAACCACCCATAAATTATGAATAAATTAAAATCATCTGACAAAACTTTCATTAAAGGAGGTTTTGCGATGAAATACATTTGTGACGTATGCGGTTGGGAATACGACGAAAGTCTCGGCGACCCTGAACACGGCATCGAACCGGGACAAAAATTTGATGAACTGCCTGACGACTTCGTCTGTCCGCTATGCGGAGTCGGAAAGGATATGTTTTCCGAAGAATAAAACAAAAATCACCGCTCTGAAAATAAAAAGAGCGGTGATTTTTGTTTTTTGACAATATTAACTTTGCAGTTTGTCAAAAAATGTCTTGCAGTTTGTAACTTAATGTTGTATAATAACTCATTATATGTAGAATGTACCTTTGTTCTTTTCTATGTATGAAAATCAGGTGTTTTCACCGGAAACAGGAGTTTTGTTATGAACTTTTTAAAAGAATACGGAGAAATGATTGTTTTCTGCGTATACCTCATTTTTATGATCGCAATCGGCGTTTACTTCTTCCTGCGCTCTAAGTCCGGCGGCGATAAGGGTTACTTCCTCGGCGGTCGCCAGATGGGTCCCTGGGTATCCGCATTGTCTGCAGGCGCATCAGATATGAGTGCCTGGGTTCTTATGGGTCTTCCGGCTTCTATCTATGCAGCAGGTGTCGGTCAATCATGGATTGCTATCGGTCTCGGTATCGGTTACACCTTGAGCTGGCTTATCGAAGCTCCGCGTCTTCGCCGCTACTCTATCGCTGCTAACGACTCAATTACCATTCCGCAGTATCTTACAAACAGATTCCGTTCAAGCAACCGTGCTCTTCAGGTTATCTGTGCTGTCATTTTCCTTATTGCTTACACAGTTTATGCTGCTTCGAGCATCAAAGCCTGCGGTACACTTTTCAATACAGTTATGGGTATTGATGCAACTCTTGCTATGTATCTGGCAGCAGTTATTATTATTCTCTACACATTCCTCGGCGGTTTCTCAGCTGTTTGCTGGACTGACTTCTTCCAGGGCCTTCTTATGCTCGGCGCACTTCTCATTGCTCCTATTTTTGCTCTCGGCATCATCAACTCAGGTGAAGGCGCAATGACTATGGGTCAGCTTCCCGACAATTACTGGAGCCTCTTCGCAAACTGGAAGGATGTTGTTTCAGGTCTCGGTTGGGGTCTCGGTTACTTCGGTATGCCTCATATCATTATCCGCTTTATGTCTCTTCGTTCTGACAAAGACCTTAAGAAGAGCGCCAAAATCGGTATCACCTGGACAGTACTTATCCTTACATTCTCAGTTCTTGCAGGTATCGTAGGTCACTTACTTCTTGGTGAAATTGCTGACAGCTCAACTGTATTTATCCAGATGGTTCGTAAGTTGTTCCCGTTTGCACTTATCAGTGGTCTTATCCTTTCAGCAATTCTTGCTGCTGCAATGAGTACTGCAGACTCACAGCTTCTTGCTTCGTCGTCAGCATTCTCAGTTGACGTTTACAAGCCAATTATCCGTAAGAACAAAGCTTCGGACAAAGAAATGCTTTGGGCCGGTCGTTTCGTTGTTCTTGCTATTTCCATAATCGCTGTTCTTATCGCAGCTAACCCGAACTCAGGAACAATCATGGATCTTGTTGAAAATGCATGGGGCGTGTTCGGTGCAGCATTTGGTCCTGCTATTATGCTCTCTCTCTTCTGGAGAAGATTTAATTTCGCAGGTGCTGTTGCAGGTATCATATCAGGTGCCGCTGTTGACATTCTCTGGCTCATCTTCCTCAAGGATCTCGGAATCTACGAAATCATCCCCGGCTTCTTTGCAAGCCTTATCATTTCAATCGTTGTTACACTCATCACAAAGGCTCCTTCAAAGGATGTCACTGATGTGTTTGACAAGGTTGCAAAGAAAGAAATCGGCGAATAATCAGACATATAAAAAAACCACCGCAGTTGCGGTGGTTTTCTTTTTATCTGGATGATCTGATCAGCTTTTCTGTTGCTTCGAGCAACGTCCTTGCGGTTTCGGGGCCTGTTGAGTTTGTTTCTTCATAATGGTCGCGGTCAAATCTGTCCTTACCTTTATTTATGTACGGCATTCTTGAATTAAGGAAGAAATCGTTATCCGGGATTATATAGCCTAATTCGTCGTTACAAAGCCCTACAACGAATTTATGCTTTGTATCTCCAAGATCCTTAAGAATGTTGTAATTCGCCTTCGTGCCATTCGCAGACTCTTTTTCGCTAAGGAAATCACCGTTGAAGAGTTCGGGGAACAGCTCGCCCGGGATAAGGAACATTCCTATTTCTTTTTCACCGAGTTCAAGGTAACCGACCTCGGAATAAATTGAAGCAACGCCCTTGCTGCGTACTCTTGAAATGTCGTTATTCAATACACCGAGAAGTCTTGCAAGGATCAAGACATAGTTAGCCGCCGCAATATCCACGCCGGTAGATTTAACGTTGATTATCGGTGCAAGTTCTGTTTCGTCTGTAAGAGAATTTACTATCGCACCAAGATTCTTTCCGAATTCCTTGGTATAAGCTTCGCAGTCGATCTGCTCTCTGTAAACCTTTTTGATTTCCTTTGCAGAAATCATTCCGCCGATCGCACCGTTGATGAATACAACTTCGCAGTTCTCGTTGTTCGACTCGATCTCTTTGATCATATATGCAGGGAAATCTGCGCTGATATTCTTTGTACTGCTTCCGAGAAGCTCGGCATGGGAAGCAAAGTTGATTACCTGAATATTCTTACTGCCGTCAAAAGACTCGAAACGGATTTTTGTAATATTGGGATCATATGTATCAGGGGTACGGCAGTCAAACTGAAGGTCTTCAGACTGCTTCACTGAATAAAACATCTTACCGTCGGTTCTGTTTTCGTAAGCCTTGATAATTGCATCAGCAGTAAGCTTGCAAAGACGAGTCATAAAAGCTTCATTTCTGCCGCATTTAAAGATCTTCTCTCCCCAGAGACCCTGAGTGTCAACAGCGGAGTGCGAATGGGTTGCGCAGATATTAATCGACTTAAGTGACGGAATCTTACCGCTTTCGATAACGAGTTTTCGGATACGGTTTATGTCCCTTCTGCTGATACCGACCGCATCAACAGAGCATATAACAACTCCGCCTCTGCCCGTATTGTCGTCAATATAAACCGCACGGGCAAACATATCGTCAAGAACGCCCTGTGCAGGATTGTTCGAATCATAACCTGCGATGAAATATTTTTCTTTTGTAACGTTATCAGGCGTCAGTATAGTTTTACCGAAACCGCAGGAAAAGCATTTTCCGCCACGGTCAGTAAATTTATCGTCACCCCTGAGCATATATTTATTTGCAATTTCACTTGTTGTGAAGTTCTTCTGAGGCATTGAAAAGATTATTGCTTTAGAAAGAGCAAGCAAAGAGTTTCTTACAATCTTATCTGTATTCATAGACGATCTCCCCCTTTTTAAGTTATTATAGCAAATAAAGAAATTAAAATCAATTATTCATTATTCGTTGTTAAATTTAAATCTGTTACAAAAATACGTTCATCTAAATGTCGGGAGTTTTTGCGGAACTCGAACTGCGTATCATCAGAGAAAGAGTCCGTTCAGGAATGGCAAATGCCAAAGCCAAAGGACGGAAAATCGGGCGACCGCAAACAACATCAGAACAAATACCACCGATATTTTATAGACATTATCCTGCGTTCAAATCAGGCAGTCTGAATCTTTCAGAGTTCGCAAGGGTCTGCGGTCTGAGCAGAAATACGGTTTATAAATACATTTCTCTTTTGGAAAGTTGATATAGATAGTTTAAGGGAGCAGAGAAATTCATCTCCGCTCCCTTTCATTCAACTATTAATACCAAAGGAATCCGAAAAATGCATACCAAATTATTTTTTGCACAAAGTCCAGGTAAACATTAACCTCATATACATTTATGACAGTCTTTCCTGTTTGGGTATTTACTAAAGTTTCAGTAATAGTAGTTGTTCCCGGACTTTTTGTCGCAACAAACCCCTCTGAATCGACAGTTGCTATGGACTCGTCCGAAGATGTAAAGGTTACTGAATCGTAACCCATCCAATTATAGTACGCTATCGCTCCCGGATCACGAAGAAGGTCAAGTTCATTTTTGTATCTTACACTTTGTTTAGAAGGTAAAGATATATCTTCCCAAAGATCTATTACTCTTCCGTCCTCGTTTTGCTGTTTCAATCCGATATGGTTTATTCCGACTTTTTCAGAATTCGAGGAACATTTCTTTATCCAACCGACACTTATGCAATAATATTTATTTTCTGTTGTAGTGATATCAATTAAGAAACCGACTTCACTATATCTATATCCACTATCAACCTTATCTTTCTGATAAGAACCGCTTGACTCATATATTAATATGTCACCATCTATTTCGGATATTAATCTTTCGATTTTCTGATTTAAATCTTCAATTCCGTCACGTGATTGGGCGTTAAACATAGATGCGATTTTATCAACATCATCAGACTTTATTGCTTCAACAATAATATCGGCTGCCTCAGATTGACCGGGATACGCTGTCAGTTCCTTTGAAACACCATAAGTGGGTATAAGATTTAAAAAAATGATCATTCCTATCATTAGGAATGTAATGACTTTTTTTATCATGTTGCTTCCTCCTTTAACTCAGATAGCGTAATTTTAAATTTGAATCCATCATAAGCACTGTTATAATGTTGACAACATAATATTAACATACAAACACAAGTTTTGCAATAGGCAAAACTGACTGATTCAGACAAGGAACTTTTGGAACAGTACATCAATCAATATAATGAATTCCTTTGCGTAAGCAGTGCGGACGGGTTCATCACGAGGTTCAGACTCGGTACAAAATTTACATACGATACATTTGTTGCTGATTGAAAGGAAGACAGAACATGAACTACGGATACGCACGTTGCTCGACTAATGAGAGCAAACAAGACATTTTTCGTCAGGTTAAAGAACTGAAAGAAGTCCATTGTAAAGATTGTTTTACAAACATATTCACTCTTTTGGATTTCCGTGCTATAATACCACCAACAGACACAAGAGGGTGATATTATGGCAGAGAAAAAGCATCCTGACAAGAATCACGGCAAAAAGCCAAAACAACGCATGAAACCGTATATTGTTCTTCAATATCTTTTAAAAGAAACTGATGAATATTTAATAATGAATAATACAAAGAAAATCCGCTCTCTTACGAGAACGGATTTTTTGGTGAGGATGAGTGGGCTCGAACCACCGACCCCTTGCATGTCAAGCAAGTACTCTGACCAACTGAGCTACACCCTCAAATGCGTTGATATTATAACACAGTATAATTTGTTTGTAAATAGGCTCAACTAAAAGAACTGATTTGATTTTGTTTCACCGTAACGCTGTATTTGTATTTTAAACAAAAAACCACCCTATCGGGTGGTATGGAGCGGATGACGAGGCTCGAACTCGCTACCTCCACCTTGGCAAGGTGGCGCTCTACCAGATGAGCTACATCCGCAAATGG
>JAGAKF010000010.1 GCA_017625835.1 Clostridia bacterium | reverse complement strand
GAAAAAATTAAAATTAACAAAACTGTTTATGAAACGGTTGCATCGCTTGCACTGTTGATAACGTTTATTATTTCTCTTTCATTCACAATCAAGGGCTCCTACAACCCATTTATTTACTTTAACTTCTAAAAAGAAAGGCGTGAAAAAATGAAAAGCTTTGATGCAAAAAAACTTCTCAGCGTTTTATTCATTTGTTTAATCGTCTTTTTTATGGGTACAGTTGGTGTCAAACTGGTGATGAGCAAAGTTCTTCACATCTATCCCGAAGAAACCAATGCAGCAGAAAGTCAGCCAAACGAAACATATAAACCGCTATATGACTGGTCAGAAAAATATCCTTTCACAGGTGATTACGGATTTGAATTTGAAATACCTGTCGCTGTTGAAACACAAAAAGAGCAGCCCTCTGCAAAGGAAAACTTTGAAAACGCAGTCAGAACAATTGAAGGAAATATTGATTATTATACATCAAACCTTCTCTTCGGCAGAATGAAGTTTATTGAACTTAATGCATCGTTCAATAAGCTGGTTGGTATGAAAATCGTTTCAGGAACAGATTCCGTCCTTGTTATGAAAAACGGATACCTCACCTTTGAAGCATATCCCATCGACACTTCATGTGCGCAGGAAAGCACAAGTTATTTTGCAAACTGGCTTAAAGATAAGGGAATCAATTTTCTGTACGTGCAATGCCCCTCAAAGGAAAATCCGACAGATAACCAGCTTCCTCACGGAATTGTGGATAACAACAATCTGAACGCCGATAAACTTGTTGACGGGCTTTCTCGAAAAAATATTCCCTATATCGATTTGCGAGAAAAACTGAACAATGATTCTGACGATTATTATTCACACTTCTTCAAAACTGACCACCACTGGACCCCTGAAACGGGAGTCTGGGCAGCAGGAAAAATCGCAGAAGAACTGAACAAGAAATACGATTACGGTATCAACACCGACTTAGGAAACATCAGCAATTATAACGTTGATGTTTATGAAAAATACTGCTTCGGTTCCCAGGGTAAAAAAGTAACACTGAAATATGCCGATCCTGAAAACATCAGCTTTATATATCCGAAAACTGAAACAAATTTTACGGTAACTTATGCAAAAAATGAACCTATTACGGGAAAATTTGAAGATACTCTTCTTTTCAGAAGAGTGTTTGACAGGATCGACTATTACAACGTATCCACTTACTCAGCCTATCTTGGCGGCAACCATTCACTGATCAGTATTCGCAACAATCAAAATAACAATGGTAAACGGATTCTTTACATTTCAGATTCATTCAGTGCAAGTGTTATTCCTTACCTTGCCACAGAAGTTGAAGATATGCTTGTTATTGATCTGAGAGCCTTTAACGGAAGCTTAACAACAGCTGTCGATTCTTTCAAGCCCGACACAGTAATCGTTGCATATAATCCGTCATCATTTACTTCTGCTACCAACCACAGCAGTGCATTTAATTTCGAATAACCTTTCAGACGCACGGTATCGGTAAGATATTGTGCGTTTACTCTTTACTTTTGGAATTTAATGTGCTAAAATATGAATAATACTTCTATCGGAGATGTTGTTATGAAAAGAAAGATTAACGATGAAAACATTGACCTTCTCTTCAAAGCAGTACTTGAGTTGCGCACTTATGAGGAGTGTGTTGACTTTTTCGATGACCTTTGCACTGTGACTGAGCTCAAATCGATTTCACAAAGAATCAAGGTTGCAAAAATGCTTCGCGACAAGTGCGTTTACAGCGATATCGTTGCCGAAACAGGCGCAAGCACCGCAACAATCAGCCGTGTTAACCGTTCTCTTCAGTACGGAAGCAACGGCTATGAAGTTTTGTTCCAGAGGATAGAAGAAAAAGATGAGTGAATATAACGCATTTGCTGAAGTCTACGACAGGCTTACCGGAAATATCGAATATTCAAAGCGTGCAGAGTTTATCCGCACGCTTCTTACACGTTATGGCATAACTGACTCAGCTATCGTACTCGACCTTGCCTGTGGTACAGGCAGTCTTACCGTTGAACTTGCGAAATACGGCTATGATATGATCGGCGTTGATTCAAGCCCGATGATGCTTTCTCAGGCTCAGGAAAAAATGTACGACAACGAGCTTTCAATGCTCTTCCTTTGTCAGGATATGACGGACCTTGACCTTTACGGTACGATTGATGCTGCCGTGTGTACTCTCGACAGCCTTAATCACCTTGAAACGTCGGATGACATCCGCGACACAATCGCAAAAGTCGGACTGTTTATGAACCACGGCGGTATATTTATCTTCGATGTGAATACAATATATAAGCACCGTGAAATTTTAGCAAACAACACTTTTGTTTATGATTGCGACGATGTTTACTGCGTCTGGCAGAATCAGCTCAACGATGACGACAGCGTTGAAATTAACCTTGATATTTTTGAATATGACGACGGCGCGTATTTCAGAGAAAGCGAAAGCTTTAAGGAAATCGCCTGTCCGATTGATTGCTATAAAAAATGGCTCAGTGATGCTGAGTTCGAAATTCTTGATATTTACGATGAAATGACATTCAACAAGCTTTGCGACACGACTCAACGTGCAGTTTTTGTTGCAAGGTATAACGGAAAAGCGGAGGACTAAAAAATGGATAAACTTGTAAGATGTATTTCAGTTGACGGCACCCTTGTTATGATGGCTGCCGAAACTACAGATATGGTTGAAAGAGCACAGCAGATTCACGAAACTTCTGCTGTCACATCTGCTGCGCTTGGCAGACTTCTTACAGCTTCCAGCCTTATGGGAAGTATGCTCAAGGGTGAAAACGAATCCGTTACGCTCCGCCTTAACGGTGGCGGTCCTGCGGGCACGGTTATGGCGGTTTCCGACTGTTGGGGTAACGCAAGAGGCTATGTAACAAACCCAGTTGTTGAAATCCCCCTTAACTCAAAAGGCAAGCTTGACGTTGCAGGCGCTGTCGGCACAGACGGTTTCCTCACGGTTATCAAAGACCTCAACCTCAAGGAGCCGTATATCGGCCAGACACCGATCTTCACGGGTGAAATTGCGGAGGATATCACAAGCTATTACGCAACAAGCGAGCAGCTTCCGTCCGTCTGCGCGCTCGGCGTACTCGTTAATCCTGACCTTTCAATCAAAAAAGCGGGTGGATTTATCATTCAGCTTCTCCCGACTGCTTTTGACGACACAATTGATGCTGTTGAAAGATGCATAAGCGATATTCCGTCCGTTACGCAGATGCTTTCTGACGGTATGACACCCGAAGAAATCTGCCACAGAGTTCTTCCAGAGTTCGAGCTTGAGGTTCTTGACGAATCATTCCCCGTTTACAAATGCAACTGTTCAAAGGAAAGAGTTGAAGGCGCATTGATTTCAACTGGACTTGAAACCCTTAGGGAGCTTGCACTTGAAGAAAAGACAGAGGTTAACTGCCAGTTCTGCGACAAGAAATATTCTTTCAGCGGAAGCGACATTGAAAAGCTTATCGAAAAGGCTGAAAAATAATAAGAAAAAATTTCTAAAAAACTATTGACAAACAAAAAATCTTGTAGTATAGTAATTAAGCTGTCGCGAGACAGTTAAAAGAAAATGACGAGTCCGTGGGAGCATAGCTCAGCTGGGAGAGCATCTGCCTTACAAGCAGAGGGTCACAGGTTCGAGCCCTGTTGTTCCCACCACACGGCCCGGTAGTTCAGTTGGTTAGAACGCTAGCCTGTCACGCTAGAGGTCGACGGTTCG
>JAGAKF010000090.1 GCA_017625835.1 Clostridia bacterium | reverse complement strand
CCGTCCCCTCTGTCCGCTTCGCAGACATCTCCCCACACCGTGGGGAGTCACCAAGCGAGCAAGGCGACCATATTTCTGACCGTATCTGTCACAGGTTACACATTCCTAACGATGTGTTCGGATTTGTTGTTTTTATATGAGAAAAAGTATACTCCCGTGGATTCCACGGGAGTTCTTTGTTGGGAGAAAATATTATATTGAAGAGATTATTCAACCGTATATTCAAGTGTACCCACCTGTCTCCAAACGTTATTACGATAGATGAGAATGCGGATTTCGTTGAGGCCGTCTTCGTTCATCCAGGCTTTGCCGGTGAATATCTTATTGCCATTTACGTCAGTTGTTTTTATGTAACCATTCTTAATATAAAACGCAAGAAGCACCCAAATAGGTGCTTCGTTTTGAATATTATTTAATTTTCAGGTAAGCACAGGGAATATCCCTTGTACTATGTATATTTACCATTTGGTAAGTGTCATTCTTTCTCCGGAAGGACCAACCAATACAAAAGTAGTTATATCTTCTGAAAGTCTGGTTTCAGCAGTATAAGTTTCTCCGCCAAGATTAATTGTAAGTGTGTCTCCGTGAAGTTTCCACGAACCCGTTCCGTTTAATTGGCTGCTCATGCTTGAATAAGGAATTTCTTGGGTAATATAATCGTACATATATTCCTCTGCTTCTTCTCTGCTTGAGAAGTCTTCTGATTCTGCAATATCTTCATCCGTTATCTTTGACATCTCTTTTTCTACGATTTGTTTAATCATATTTTCATAGTTCTCTTTAGAAAAACGAACCCGTACGACACTGTCGATAATGTCAAAAGTAAAATACAATTTAGCTGTAACACCGTTTGTAACGAATGTCGCAGTCCAGGAGCCTAAGAGTAAGTCTGTATTGGCAACCTTAAGTGAGGGTCTTGTATTATTATTGGAGCCTTGTGAAGGTTTGGAGTTGTTGTTACCTTTGTTGTTTTCCTTATCTTCAGTTTTGTCTTTATCCTTGTTTTGGGTCTTATCTACAGGTTTGTTCTTGTCTTCAGTCGGTTTTTCAACTTCAGATTTATCTGAAGATTCAGTGGAAGCCTCGGTCTCCGAGGTTTTTTCAGTTTCAGTGGCATCCTCTGTTTTTGTTTCAGTTGTTTGTGAAGTGGTGCTTTCTTTTTTACTGTCTTCCGTTTTGTTGTCTTTTCCGCAAGCAGAAAAAAGAGATAAGACCATAAGAAGTGAAAGAATTAATGCTAATACTTTTTTCATAGTTTTACCTCCGTATAGTAATTTGTACAAATACAGTTTAACATATAGCTGTACCTATTTCAACAACAGCCTTCATTTTAACCAGGTTGTCTCAATTACTCAAAAGTATATTCATGCGGCCTGCTTATCTCCAAACACTATTGCGGGAAATCTTTAGTCAGATTCTTATATTAATTGAAAATTGAGTGAAACCAATTAGCAATTGAACCAATCATAGGACCGAAAGTTCCTCCCACTACACCGACGAAAACAATTCCGAATGTTAAGAATGCTTCTACGATTCTGTCGCCTATTTTTTGGAAAAACGTTCTTTCCGGAAGAGTTTTTATAGTAATCTCATCTTCTGCAAGTACTTCTCCATCCTGTGAAACAAGCTGTAGTTTAATGTTTGCATCACCAAGGAAAAGAACATGAGCACGTCTTCCTGTTTCGGTCTTTTCTGTTTCACCATCTATAAAAACACTTTCTCCGTCAATTGACCAGACAAGCGTTGCACCTGTATCAGCCGCATAATAGTGTGCATTAAGTGAAAGCTTGTTATTAATATTGAATTCAGTACGACCTGATGAAGTCTCTATTTCACAGAAATCAACGGGTTCTTCACCGTTCAGATACAATTTCTGATGTTTGTGTTCAATACGGTTAGAAAGACTTGTCCTGACATATGTTCTTTCATATTTTTCTGCACTTTCATTAAATTCTACTGTATAGTATCTACACTCTACTTTGTCCCAATCGTTTTGTGAACCTGCATAACAGAATGCGATGTGCTTTCCGAATGCCTGGTTCCCTCCGATATCCTCGAAAAGTGTTGATTGGTCACGATACCCATAGGATTCAAAATATTTGAGACTTTTCGGAAGATTCACTTTGCTATACTCTATGTCATAATCAATAAGTGCATCGAGACCGATACTCGTTACACCTTCTTTTATGTTAATAAAATTAATCTGCTTAAAATATTTTTGCCACGGTGCGAAATATGACCTATCTTTACCGCGCATTGCATAATCGGTGAAATACCAGTTCATTTCACCATTTCCGCTGATTTCAAGCTCGCCGTCACTGTAAACAATCCACTTGAGGTTATCTCCGTACAGTCCACAGTCTCCCGAATCGATAATTTCTCTGCTATCATCAGTTGCATATGCAGGGTTAACAGAACCTATCATAAATATCATAACTACACATAAAACAAGTGATAAAATTTTCTTAAACATATTTTTCATAATAATTCTTCCTTTCTGAATTTGTAAATAGTTTTATTGTATTATGTTTCGCTGAACCACCTCTTTTTTCTCAAGCATAAGCTTTTGAGACTGGTTTTATAAAAATTTCCCTTGAAAGAATTATAAAGCACAGGATATAAAAAAGTAAGGCGTGAAGCAAAACTATAGAAAAAAGCGACAAAATTATTAATATTTCAGGTTCAAGTAAATAAAATCATGGTTATGGGGTGATATAAATCTTGCCCAATATTGGATAGGGCGAAGCTCCACTTGTCAGGGAAGCTGGCTTGCCAAAGGCAAGACGGAGGGGTAGTCAAGATTTGTAATATCTCTCCCTCCGTCAAAACCTGCGGTTTTGCCACCTCCCTCATCAGATGGAGGTTTCTGTTGTTCCGATATTCACCTTATTCAACACCCTCAATAAAGCGAACTTGATGATGCGAAAAAGGCAAGAAGATTCTGTCGTATTAGCGGACGGTCGAGGATGCCCGTCCCTACGACAAACAAATTAAATCTGTTTATTAAACCCGGATTTGCTGACACAAAAAAAGACAAGCAATCAACTAAGATTGCTTGTCTTGACAGGTATTAAAATCACTATTTTGAACTCGTTGTTTTCAAACATCCACTCAAATTCACCGTTGTAATTCTTCAATGCTTTGGCGACACTTCGCATTCCGTAACCGTGGAATTTCTTGTTTTCCTTGGTTGTAATCAAGGTATCGTTATCCGCAATCGGCTCACTTGAACAACTGTTTTTCAGAATAATCTTATGGAACTTGTTATCACAATCCAAAGTAAGCTCGATGTACGGTTCTGTTTCATTTTCGGCTCTCTCGACTGCATTTCTTAAAATGTTATCGAGAATTGCCGATAAATCATAATCGCTGATAAACGATAGGTTTTCGTTAGGGGCAACTGTTGTGAAACGGATGTTTTTATCTTTACACAGCAGAGCGTACTTATTGATTATGACATCAAGCACACGGTTCTTTGTCTTAGCCTTGATTGACACTTCGTTCGATTTATCGTATATGTCCTGAATGTACTGCTTGACATTTTCTTCTGTAGTCAGATTGCTTATGTTAATAAGATTATTACGGATATCGTGAATAAAAATTCTTGTCTCTTCGTCTTTCTTTTCGAGAATGTCGAGATATTCAAGGTTGGTTGCCTGCTTCTGCTCAACCATTTCCATATCGTGCAGTTTCTTCTGATTTGTGATGTCTCTTTCGTGAACACTGAACACGACGATATTTGCAATAAACATCAGAACTTCAGCAACCACACACAATGAGGTTGACAAGACACTCGATTCAAAATACTGACTTTGCACTCTCAGAACAACGGTTATAAAAAAGGTCGTTGCAGGAAGTATCGTTAAATATATTGATATTTTTGTACCGTCTTTTTTCATTCGCTTTTTGGCGAAAGAAGATATTATAGTCAAAAGAATGAAATATAAAAACTTTGATGCAAAAGCTTCTTCAATCATAATAACAATATCGTTTTTGAAATGAGTTACCTCTAAATCAAGAATATATGAAACAATAAAGATTATCATATATTCTGCAATCCACATCAAAGCTACAAGCAACAATGAATGAAAAAGTGCAAGTTTTTTGTCGCATCTAAAGGCAGAATAAAGAACCAGTCCGAACAGAATTATTGTTGCAACGATATTGACAACTTCGTTAAAGAAAAGATTCAGAAGCAGCCACAAAATAATATTAGCTGCCAGGCAGATTGTTACCGTTGTTTTGAAGTTCTTCCTGTAATCAAAAAGTCGGTATCCGTACCAGAACAGCAGATAGGTGTTTAACAGATAAATCAAGAAAGTTAAGGCATATACAGTAAGACCGGACATTTCACACCCCTCTTTCTGCAAATGAAAACATTTTCTTGCGGAATTCTGACTGTTTGCTCGGTGCAATTGAAATAATATACTTTTGGTCTTCGTGAGCCAATGTAAGCGATGAACGGTTAAAGCTCTCGACAAAATTGAAATTTATTATATAGCTTGCGTGTGGTGAGCAAAAATTTAATTCGTCCAGCTTACCTTTCCAATATGCAAGAGTTTCATTGGATATATACTGGCCTTTTGTTGTTACGATTTTAGATTTTCTTTTATACGTTTCGCAGAAGATTATTGACTGAGTTGAAACCATTACGGAGTCATTGTTCGGGCAGATGATTTTGATATCTCTGCCTGAAATTGAAAGCAATGCCGCATCCAATGAACGGTACAATCGGGTAACGTCCAACGGCTTCTGCAGAAATCTGTAAGCACCGAGCTCGAAAGCATCGTCAAGATATTCAGAGTATGCAGTAATCATAAAGATTATAATATTGATGAATTTCTGCTTGAGCTTTTTACCGACTTCAACACCGCTGACAGAAGGCATTTCAACATCAAGAAAAGCCATGTCGAAGATAACATCGCTGCGAAGCAAATCTTCACCGTTTTCAAAGCTGAAGATTTCTGTGTCTATGGACTTTATTCCAAAATAATAGTTCAAAGCCTTTTCGACTTCTTCTATTACTCTTGATTCATCATCACAAATTGCAATTTTCATTATTCTTACTCCTTGCATATGAATACAATTATACATTTTTATTATTACAAAAGGAGTATAACTTGTCAATGAAAATGCAAAACTATCGAAAAAAGCGACAAAATTATTAATAAAATGAACTTAATACTTCATCCCTTGGCATCGCAATAAACGATACCGAGGGATTTTTCTTTTTTATTAAAATTCTTTTCTGCTAACATATTATACATGAAGTAACAGGCTATAGGAGTTTCTCACACAGGGACAAATTCTTGTTGCTTGTGGGCGGGTGATCAATACGGATATACACAAGTGGTTATTTTTACTTGATTTTAAGTTTTAATATTTATATAATTATAATAACACTTTTATCTTGTTCCAAAGAATTAATCTTTGTATAAGCTGATTTCAAATAAAAAGAATTTGCGGAGGTGTTTATATGGTCAGAGAAATTAATAGCAGTGAGTTGAATGACCTTCTGGAGCTGTACTTGCATTTACACGAGAAGGAAATTCCGGATACAACTGAATATTTAAACAGTACGTGGGATTCTATTATTCAAGACAAAAATCATCATATTATTGTAAATGAAGCAGACGGTAAAATTGTTTCTTTTTGTGTATGTGTAATTATTCCGAATTTAACAAGGAATATAAGACCATATGCGTTTATAGAAAATGTTGTTACACACAAAGATTACCGTGGAAGAGGATACGCGACACAATGCTTGAATTACGCAAAAGAAATAGCGATCAAAGATAATTGTTATAAAATGATGTTGCTCACAGGTTCAAAAGATGAAAAGACGTTGCGTTTTTATGCTGGCGCAGGCTATAACTGTTCGGATAAAACAGCTTTTATTCAATGGCTTGATCAGGACAGTGAGATTTAAACGAAATTAATATAAGCGTTTAACGGAGGTTCCGGATGTGAAAAAGTTTTTATGTTTAATCTTCCTTGTACTTTTTATGTTCAGTTCGTGCGCCAAGGCAGGGAATGTGAGTAATGTAAAAATCCAAAAGGTTGATTCAACAGTATACTCACAGGAAGATATTTCGTCCGCTATTGATACAATTAAAAAAGAATTTGAAGAAGCTTGGAACGGATGCACGCTTACGGAAATTTATTATGCCGGGGATGAAGAAAACTCAAAATATAAGGATTGGGCAGATCGGAATAATGCAGACGAAGTGATTGTTTTGTTGTCCTCGTTTGATGTTGATTCTTCAGGCGGAGACGGTTCATTGAATTCGAACAGCACTTATGATAACTGGATGTGGATTTTAGTAAGAAGCGACGGCGGAGAATGGAAGCATGTAGACCATGGGTATTAAAAAGTGTTGTCACGTTTGGCGAAAGCAAATGTTTGACACTCGCAGACAATACGGCTACAATATAAAGATATCAACACAACGGAGAACAACATGAGCAGAATTATAGAAATTACAGATTTTCTTGCACCCGAGCTGGATGTATATGCGCGGTTGACCGAGGTTCAGCTGTTAAACAGAGAGTTCCCCGAAAAAGGCTTGTTTATAGCGGAAAGTCCGAAGGTTATTGAACGTGCTCTTGATGCAGGATACGAACCTGTTTCCTGCCTTATGGAAAAAAGACATATCGAAGGCGAGGGCAAGCAGATTCTTGAAAGAATTAAGGACGTTCCTGTCTTTTGTGCGGAATTTGATGTCCTTACTCAGCTGACAGGGTTCAAGCTTACGAGAGGAATGCTGTGCGCAATGAAACGCAAACCATTGCCGAGCGTAAGAGAAATATGTGAAAACAAAAAAAGAATTGTAATACTGGACAGAGTTATGAATCCCACCAATGTGGGTGCTATAATCCGCTCCGCCGCGGCACTCGGAATGGATGCAATAATCCTCACTCCGGGCTGTTCCGATCCGCTGTACAGACGTGCCGCAAGAGTCAGTATGGGTACGGTGTTTCAGATTGACTGGACGTTTTCAGCTGATGAAAGTCTTGATGAAATAAAGGCTCTCGGGTTCAGAACTGTGGCTATGGCGCTTAAGGATGATTCCGTTTCTATCAGTGACCCGAGGCTGGCTGCAGAAGAGAAGCTTGCTGTCATTATGGGAACAGAGGGCGACGGGCTTTCCGATGAGACTATATACGACTGTGATTTTACCGTGAAAATACCGATGTATCACGGCGTTGATTCGCTGAATGTTGCCGCCGCTTCCGCAGTAGCATTTTATCAGCTTGGCAATAAACAGAATAATATCTGAAGCTGTGCAAAAGGTTGAGAGCGCTTTACAGCATAAACGATAAAAGACCATCGTTATTGACGGTGGTCTTTTATGTGTTGTTTTTGGAGTAGTTATATGATACAATTACCCTGCGACAAAATTTGCAGACGGAATATATTCTTTCTGCTTCATAAAATATAGAATAACATTTTTATCAGGGGGAGAAAATATGGCTTGGTACGATGAAGCCGTTTTTTATCATATTTATCCGTTGGGAATGACGGGTGCGCCGAAGCAGAATTCTTACGGCGAACCTGTGCACAGGCTGAACACTCTTCTGCCCTGGATTTCTCATATAAAAGAAATCGGATGCAATGCGATTTATATCGGACCGCTTTTTGAGTCTGTCGGTCACGGTTACGAAACGACGGATTATAAAAAACTCGATTCGAGACTCGGAACGAATAAAGACCTTACGGACTTTGTGGCTGAATGTCATAAGCAGGGGATAAGAGTCATTCTTGACGGTGTGTTCAACCATACGGGACGAGACTTTTTTGCATTTAAGGATATTAAACAAAACAGAGAAAATTCGCAGTATAAGGACTGGTATTGTAACGTAAATTTCTGGGGAAACAATTCCTTCAATGACGGCTTTTCGTATGAAAACTGGGGCGGATACGACCTTCTTGCGAAGCTGAACCAGCACAATCCTGCCGTAAAGGATTATATCTGCGATGTGATCCGTTTCTGGGTGAACGAGTTTGACATCGACGGAATCCGCCTTGATGCGGCAGACGTTATGGACTTTGACTATATGAAAGCCCTCCGTCAGGTAGCCAATGAAGTCAAGCCCGATTTTTGGCTTATGGGAGAGGTTATTCACGGAAACTATTCCCGCTGGGCGAATGACGGAACGCTCCATTCCGTAACAAACTATATGCTTCATAAGGCATTGTATTCAGCGCACAATGACCACAACTATTTCGAAATTGCGCATACAATCAAGTACGTCGGCGATATGGTCGGCGATCGGCTGAAGCTTTATACCTTTGCGGACAATCACGACGTTGAACGAATTTACACAAAGCTCAGGAACAAAGCACATTTTGTGCCCGTTCACATAATGCTTTATACCCTGCCGGGAATACCGTCAATTTATTACGGCTCCGAATTCGGAATCGAGGGGCGTAAAGAGCGCGATTCGGACGATTCGCTGAGACCTGCATTGAATTATGAAGATTATAAGGATGCGATAAAAACAAATCCTTGCACAAAAATTATTTCAGCGCTCGGTAAAATCCGTCAGAGTACACCTGCCCTGTGCTACGGCGGTTATAAGGAGCTGCTGCTTCAGACGACGCATTTTGCCTACGAGAGAACGCTCGGAAAAAGCTCGGCTATTGTTACCGTCAACAACTCGGACGGCGACGTGAATATGATGCTTCCCTGCGGCTGTGCGGGTGAATACTGCGGAGCGCTGTCAGGGAAAAAAGCGACCGTAGCTGACGGTCATATTCAGGTGATGGTGCCTGCGAACAGCGGTGAAATCTGGATTTCGGAAGGTGCGGCAGACGAAGCTTTTGTACCTTTGCAAGAAATAAAAATTGAAAAATCCCCTGAACCTTCAACAGCTGTTGAAAAAACAGAGGACATTGAAGCCGCAAAACCGCAAGAGGAACAGAAAGAAGAAAAAGCTCAGATCAATCTCAACAAACCGTACGAGGAAATGTCCGTCGAGGAGCTTCAGGAAGCGATACTTGAAAAAATGAGGAAAAACGGACCCGTAACGGAATATATGTTGGGAACGGTGCGCGAAAACACACACCACGGCTCATTGTTAAACTGGGTAAGAAGCTTTAACTGAAGATAAAATTTTGCCTGAACGGTTGATCCGGCAAATTAAGGGCAACAGGTAAAAATGTTTAAGGAAAGGAAATGAGAAAAATGAACAAAGAAAAATTAAGCAAAAAGAATTGGTTTATAATCACTCTTTTCTGCTTTATGGGCGGTATCGCCTGGAATACAGAGAATATGTATTTCAATACCTTTATCACAAACGAGATTTATGCCGACGTATCCCGTGCGGCTATCCTCGGTACAATGGAAGCAACGACCGCGGTTGCACGAATGGTTGCGCTTTCCGCTATTGCTGCGGTTGTTACCACATTTATAATGGGTGCGCTCAGCGACAAGCTCAAAAACCGTAAGATGTTTATTTCCGTCGGCTATATTTTCTGGGGTATTGTAACGGCAATGTTCGGCTTTATCTCAAAGGAAAATGTGGCAAACCTTTTCAACCTTACCGACGAAGTCAAGATTCTCGGCTGTACGGTATGGTTTGTAATCCTTATGGATATTGTAATGACCTTTATGGGCTCAACGAGTAATGATGCGGCTTTCCAGGCGTGGGTAACGGACGTTACGGTGCCCAGGCAAAGACCGATTGTTGAAACTGTTCTGTCCGTTGTCGGCACGGTATCGTCATTTGCCGTGACGGGCGTAGGCAGTTTTGCCCAGGCGGGAACAATCAGCTACAAGGTCTTTTTCATAGGTCTCGGTGTCGTCGTCAGCTTATGCGGTGTTGTGGGACTTTTCCTTATTAAAGATCCTCCGCGTACCTTGCTGCAGAGTGACAGCTCTTCGTCATACCTTGCGGACCTTTTCTACGGCTTCAGACCGTCAGTTATAGTAAAAAATTCAAGGCTGTATCTCGCGCTTGTTTCTTTCTGCTTTGCAATCATTGCGTTCCAGGTTTTCTATCCGTACCTTCTTACATATGTTCAGTATGTTATCATCCCCGACAACGGCGGCGTGGCAAATATTCTTAAGCCCGGTGTAATAATACTGGCTGTGATTGTCGTGTTAATTCTTCTTGCTTGCATCGTAACGCTTCTCAAGCTTTCAACGAAAAAACGAGGTCTGTGCCTTGTTATCGGCGTTATCGTTATGACATTGGGTTTTTTGTTGCTTTCAACAAGCACGAGTATTTATGTTATTATCGTAAGCCTGTTGCCTGTTGTCCTCGGTAATGCTCTTGTTAACATTTTGTTCAGTGCGGCAGTCAAGGACTTTATCCCCGAGGGTAAAGCAGGTCTTTTCCAGGGTATCAGAATGATTTTTGCCGTGCTTATTCCTATGGTTGTCGGTCCCGTTATCGGTGATATGGCGTGTCAGCATGCCGCGCAGACAATACTCAATGAAGCGAACGCAGAAGTCATTGTTCCTGCAAAGGATATGTTCCTCTGGGCAGCGATAGTTTGTATATTTGCTTTGATTCCGCTTTATTTCCTTATCAAAAAGGGCGTAGAATCAAAAGAAAATGTTGCATAAGGTGAGCAGTATGAGTAAATGGAAATTTTACACATCAAAAGAAATAAAGCCTGAAGGCTGGCTTCGCCGTCAGCTCGTAATTCAGGCAAAGGGACTCAGCGGTAATCTTCATAAAATATGGCCCGATATCCGTGACAGCGGATGGATCGGAGGAGACCGCGAAGGCTGGGAACGTGTTCCGTACTGGCTTGACGGATTCATTCCCCTTGCCTATCTTCTGGAGGACGAAGAGCTGATTGCAACCGCAAAAAAATACATTGATGCAATCGTTTCGGCTCAGGACGCGGACGGTTGGATCTGCCCGTGCAAGAAGGAAGAAAGAACGAAATACGATACCTGGGCAATCCAGCTTATCTGCAAAACCCTCAAGGTTTACTATGACTGTTCGGGCGACGAGAGAATCCCCGAGGTTATTTACAAGGTGCTCAGGAATTATTACGATATGCTTAAAAGCGGCGAAAGCAAGCTTTTCAAATGGGCAAAATTCCGCTGGTTCGAGACGTTTATTTCTCTCAATTTCCTCTACGAAAAATACCGTGAGGACTGGATAAAAGACCTTGCGAAAATCATAAAGGAGCAGGGCTACGATTATAACCTGGCAGTTGACTCGTGGAAAAAACCGAGCCATATGTGGCTTAGAAAAACCCATATCGTAAACATCGCGATGATGCTTAAAAGCGAAGCGGTTTCTCACGAACTGCTCGGTGAGGAATATACCGATAATGCCGAAAAGCTCCGTGAAATCCTTGACCGTTACAACGGAACAGCCTTTGAAGGCTTTACGGGCGACGAGGTGCTTTCAGGCCTTGACCCGACGAGGGGAACTGAGCTTTGTTCGGTCGTTGAGCAGATGTATTCTTACGAAGAAATCTTTGCGCATACGGGTGACAATAAATGGGCGGAACGTCTTGAAATGCTTGGTTTTAACGCTCTTCCTGCTACTCTCAGCGAGGATATGTGGACTCACCAGTACGTTCAGCAGGTCAACCAGACCGCTTGCCGTAAGACGATGATTATGGCTCCGTTCAGCACAAACGGACCGTTTGCGCATACTTTCGGGCTTGAACCGAATTTCGGCTGCTGTACTGCAAATTTCAGCCAAGGTTGGCCGAAGTTCGCCCTTTCCGCATTTATGAAAAACGGAAACACAATCATCAATTCGGTTATGCTGCCGTCAGTTCTTAAGGATAAGGATGTTACAATCAGACTGGAAACAGATTATCCGTTCAACAATAAATTGCATTATTACATAGATGCAGAAAAAGACTTTGACTTTGTAATCCGTATCCCGTCCTTTGCGAAAAATCTCCGCGTAAACGGCAGAGCTGAGAAAACAAAGGATTACGAAATCGCAATAAAAGCAGGCGAAACGCAGATTGAGGTTGAGTTTGAAACGACACCGTTTTTCAAAAAGCGACCGAACAATCTCTTTGCTTTACAGATGGGTTCTCTTCTTTTCTCCGTTCCCGTTGCTTACGAAAAGAAAATGAGAGAATACACCAAAAAAGGTGTAGAACGAAAGTATCCGTACTGCGATTATCAGTTTATTCCGAAAACTCCCTGGAACTACGGATATTCGGCGGATGATTTTGAAATAACTTATCACAAGTCGGGCGATGTTCCGTTCTCGCAGAATAAACCGCCCGTTACGGTAAGGGCAAAAATGCAGCAGGTCAACTGGGGGCTTAAGTTCCCGTACAGATCTATCTGCAGAAAAACGCCGAAATCAACGCAGGCGATATCCGAAGTGCAGGAAATCGAGCTTTGTCCGTACGGATGTACAAGAGTGCGCATGACGGAAATGCCGTTGCTTTATAAGTAATAAATACTTTTGTTGAAAAATCACCTTAAAATCCCGTTTCGGGAATAAAACGGTTTGCAATTAGTTGAAAATATACAAAAATGTATTGTTCGGATTGTTCAATATTCGCTTTGTGATATAAAACTCTTGCAAAAAAGCCGTCAATGGTTTATAATGGTTTAAATTATTTTTAAAAAGTCCTCTTGAGGGGCTTGAAAATTATTTAACGGAGGTAATTACTATGAAAAAGAAAATAGCAATCGTTGTTTCTGTTCTTCTCGTTTTCGCAACTCTTCTTTGCACAGCTTGCGGCAACAAGGAACCCGAAACACAGGACGCACAGGGCGGTCTTTCATCAGTTGAAATCAACGTAGGTACAGGCGGTACAACAGGTACATACTACGGTTTCTGTAACACAATCGCTACAACTCTCAATGAGAAGGTTGGCGCAAAGCTTAAGGTTATGTCATCAGGCGCATCAAAGGCTAACATCCTTGATATCGATGACGGTGTTGTTGATATGGCTATCGTTCAGAACGACGTTATGGACTATGCTTACAACGGAACATCTCTCTTCGAAGCTGACGGCGAAATCAAGTCTTTCTCAACTCTCGGCGCAGTTTATGCTGAAGTTTGCCAGGTTATCGCAAGAGCTGACTCAGGCATCAAGACAGTTGCAGACCTCAAGGGCAAGAAGGTTTCAGTAGGCGACAGCGGTTCAGGTGTTGAATTCAATGCTCAGCAGATCCTCGGCGCTTATGATATCACTTTCGAAGACATCAACAAGCAGAACCTCAGCTTCCAGGCATCAGCAGATGCTCTTAAGGACGGCAAGATCGACGCATTCTTCTGCACAGCAGGTGCTCCGACAGTTGCTATCACAGACCTTGCAACAACAACAGACATCGTAATCGTTCAGATCGACGCTGAGCATCTTGCAGCTCTTCAGAAGGATTACGGCTTCTATGCAGAGTACAAAATCCCTGCAGGCACATACAAGGGCATCGACGAAGACGCAACAACAGTTGCTGTTAAGGCTACATTCATCGTAAGCAACGAGCTTTCAGAGCAGGTTGTTTATGAGCTTACAAAGGCTATCTATGAGAACAAGGATCAGTATGCACACGACAAGGCAAAGGAAATGAGCCTTGAGTACGCAGTTTCAAGCATCTCTGTTCCGTTCCATCCCGGTGCTGAAAAATATTTCAAAGAGGTTGGCGCTATTAAATAATGAGCCAAAGGCTTTCACCAAAATTCCGAAAGTTAATCGCAGCAGCCGTTATGATGCTATTCATTGCAGCGGCTGCTGCTTCTTTCAAAGCTCTGTCGACAGATTATCTGGTTTTATACGATTCTGATACCGGTGAGACTCATATAACCGTAAAGGCAGAGGAAGGGATGATGTTTTCGGTGGAGTTTATCCATTCCGTTAACCAGACCCCTTTAAGAGATACTTATATAATTGAAAACGGAGAAATCCGTGCCCATTCCACTCTTTACCGTTCTTTCGGCGCAGGTGTCCAGACGGCACTTGAAGGCGACCAGAAAATGACCTACGACGACGAGGGGAATATGATCATAACGGGTTTTGACATAACGTATGACCCGTTGAGGTATATCGTCGGAACGGTTTCCGACCATATACTCACGCTTGACGGCGAGGAAATCAGCCTGCGCGACACTTGCGGAAGAAACGCAAGGGTGGTTTTCGAAATCGTCACAGGATTCGAAATTCTGACGAAAGGAATGTAGTAGATGTCAGATGTAAACACAAAGCCCATCACCATGTCGGCTGATGAGGATGAAGTTATTGACGTTGACCAGTTGATGGCGGACTTTGACAAGGAGTCAAACACCCGTCATTTTTCAGGTATATTTGAAAAGATTATCAAAATCGCGATGATTCTTTTCTCTGTATATGTGATGTTCGACGGCTGGACAGGCACAATGGAGGAAAGAGAAAAAATGTCGTGGTTCATAGGTGTAATCGTCTTTATGGCGTTTATCATCTATCCCGTAAGAAAGAAAGAAAAGAAAAGAGTTAACCGCGTTCCGTTCTACGACTATATTTTTGCCGTTGTCGGTTCGGGTTCATTCTTCTACTATGCTATAAATTGCCAGGCGATCGTTGACAGAGCTTCAAGAATCAACGAGCTTGATATCGCAGTTGCAATCATCGGTACGATTCTGCTCTTCGAAGCCTGCAGACGAGTTGTCGGCTTGCCGATTGTCTGTGTTTCGGCGGCTTTCATCGCATACGCTTTCTTTGTTAACGATACAAGGCATCCGTTGCGAATGATTATGTACAAGCTCTTCTACACAACTGAAGGTATCGCAGGAACTCCGCTTAATGTCTGCGCTTCCTTCATCGTTCTGTTCATAATTTTCGCTTCGTTCCTCGAGCAGTCGGGAATCGGCGCATTCTTCGTTGACCTTGCAAACTCAATCGCAGGTAAGTCAACGGGCGGCCCCGCTAAAGTTGCAGTTATTTCGAGTGCAATGGAAGGTATGTATTCAGGTTCTTCTGTTGCGAATACTGTCGGCAGCGGTTCCGTTACAATCCCCACAATGAAAAGATGCGGTTACAAGCCCGAATTTGCCGCTGCGGTTGAGGCTGCTGCTTCAACAGGCGGACAGATTATGCCCCCGATTATGGGTGCTGCGGCTTTCCTTATGACGGAATATACAGGTATGCCGTATGCACAGATTGCGATTGCCGCAATCCTTCCCGCGGTTCTTTACTTCACAGGCATCTTTATGATGATCCACTTTGAAGCAAAGAAGCTTGGCCTCAAGGGTCTTCCGAAGGAAGCTATTCCGAATTTCTTCAAGCTTATTTTCTCAAAGGGTTATCTTCTTCTTCCGGTTGTTGCTCTCGTTATTGCAATGAACCATTTCTCACCTGCAAAGGCTGCGATTCTTGCAATTTTCGTTGCAATCGGAGTAAAACTCATCGAAGGAATCATCAAGTCAATCGTTCACAAGAAATTTGAAATCGACTTCAACATCTACCTTCGCTCGCTCGCAAACGGTACAAAGAACGCAATCGGCGTTGCTCTTGCATGTGCTGTTGCAGGATGTATTTCAGCGATGGTTCAGCAGACAGGTCTTGCAAACGTGCTTTCTTCGCTCGTTCAGTCTGCTGCGGGAATCCACCCGATTTTCGCTCTTCTTCTTACGATGATTATGTGTATCGTACTTGGTATGGGTGTTCCGACAACTGCCAACTACGTTATTATGGCATCAATGGTAGCACCGATCCTTATGAACAGCCTGAGCATTCCTGTTCTTGCGGCTCATATGTTCGTGTTCTACTTCGGCATCGTTGCGGATATTACACCGCCCGTTGCTCTTGCGGCTTATGCAGGCTCGGCGATTGCGAAGTCCAACCCGATGAAAACAGGTGTTACGGCAACACGTCTTGCTATCACAGCATTCATCGTTCCGTACATCTTCGCTTTCAGCCCCGAAATGCTTATCATCGGTTCAGATGCACCGTGGTATGAAATCGTTCTTCTTGTTGTAACAGCTCTCTGCGGTATTTACATCATTTCCGCAGGTATGGAAGGTTACCTTATCAGGGAGATGCCGTGGTGGCAGAGAATCGTTGCTCTTGCAGGCGGCTTGTGTATGGTTATTCCGGGTCTCGTAACTGATGCCGTGGGTATTGCGCTTATCGCATTGGTTGTAGTTATCCAGCTTATTACAAAGAAAAAGAAAGCATAAAACAATAAAAACCACTCAGAAATGAGTGGTTTTTTTGTTTACCAATTTTTCATAAGCTCGGTGTATTTTCCGATCTGTTCATCCGTCGGGGTGTAGTCCGTCTTTGAACAGCAGGGGATTGTCGGTTTGCTTCCGTCGGAGCCGTAGAACGGTGTGTCCCTGTCGTTTTCGTATTTTTTACGGCATTCTTCAAGGCGGAAGTCGGGGATGTCGTACGGCTGACCGCCGTTGAGGATCGAACGGTGGGCAAGGATCGCAACGGAGGACATCGTTGTTGCGGAGTAAATGTCGTACGGATGCTCGGGCTGTCTGCCTTCCCTGATGCAGTCGAGGAACATTCTTGCAACGATGTAATCTCCGCCGCCGTGACCGCTGGATTCGATTTTCTCCTCGTCCTTATCGTTCCACGACGGATCGTAAAGGTTGGCTTCTTCCATGCCTTCGGGAATGTTCCAGTCATTGTAACGGAGCATAACCTTTTCTCCCATACCGCGGAGGTTTTCTATCTGTCCGTTTGTTCCGCAGATGCGGTAAGCGTTGTGGTGCGCGCCGTAAGCTGCACAGCCTGTGAATTTAAAAACGGAGCCGTCGTCGTTGAGCGTAGTCATAATTGCGGCGATGTCGCCGACGCATCTCGTTGTGGCATATTCTTTCATCGGACCGAAAACGGGATAAGCGC
Source organism: Clostridia bacterium (assembly GCA_017625835.1). Taxonomy (GTDB): domain Bacteria; phylum Bacillota; class Clostridia; order Oscillospirales; family Acutalibacteraceae; genus CAG-488. Next base: position 9,983 of record JAGAKF010000090.1, on the reverse strand, counting down.
TGACCTTCTTCGGTGTTGCACCCGTCGCCCACATAATCGGAGCGAGTGAATGTGTAACATAATATGTTCTGGGAAGGTAATTGCGCCAATGCTCGGGGAAGTAAACGCAGGATTTCAGGAAATCCGTTTCCTCGGGATTAACGGAGTGGTTGTATTCGCCCTCGGCATAAAGCAGTTTGCCGAGAGTACCGCCGTCGCAGACTCTTTTCATTTCGCGGTTGAACTTCATCTGCGGATAGTTTTCGGCAAGCATATAGATCGAATTACTTTTCTCGTAAGCTCTTACAAGCTCAACGCCCTCAGCCATTGTGCCGTTACTGATACATTCGGAAAAAACGTGGATCCCTTTTTCGAAACACCTGATTGCATACGGTGTGTGCTCGTGGAAATAGTTCGCAAGGACGACGGCATCGAGCTCCTGCTCAATGAATTCGTCAAAGCTTTCGAAAACGGGAACATCGATTCCGAGCCTGTCGCGGCCTATATATAGCCTGTCTTTGTTGAAGTCGCAGAGTGCGGCAATCTCGCAGTCAAGAAGCAGGAGATTTTCCGCAATATCAATTCCTCGGCCTGCGCCGAGAATACCGATTCTGATTTTTTTCATTTTTCAGACTCCCTTCTGAGCTTGTATTCTCAGTTTAGCAAATCGTTGTGCGAAGTTCAAGAGAAAAGCAGAAATAAGACCGTAAAAGTGAGCAAAAGTGCTTGATTTGTTGACGTCGGTGTGATATTATAACTATAAGTATAGGTATCATTATAACTTTTTTCTATACAAAAAATTTTCGAGGTGGTAAGAATGAAGTCTATCAAACGCTTAGCGAAGCGCACGTTGAGCCTTGTGCTTTGCCTTGCTATGGTAATGACTACGATGTTCTTCTTTGACATCGGCATCACAAAGCCTGAGGCAGTTGTGCCTGCGAAGGGCAGAGTAGCTTTCTACGTTCCGGAGGTAATTTATCTTTACCCGGATTCATATTCCGATTGGAACAACGTGTCTACTCCGTTTCAGTATTATGTCGAGAATACTGTAAACACGTCGAATATATTTGCCCAACCGACCGTAAATCAGGAGCTGAAATCGGTGGGTAATATTTACTTTTCGGTAGAAGGCGGATTCGGAGAAGAGGAGATCAGTTTCAGGTTTATGAACGAAAACTTTGAAACTCTAAGCGGCGGTAATGTCGACAAAACTAATCTAAGCAGGAGTGGCAACTACGCACACAGCACTATTAACGGCGGTACATCTCCTTCTCTTGCCCCCGAAACCTCGGGTTGCTATATTGAATGGACGGTTTCTTATACAAACGAAGCAAACGAAAGACTGTCTGCGATAGCGTACACCTACGTATATAAGCCGTATATTCATCCCGTTGCTGCGGGTGTTAATGCCGGTACCGGTTCTTCTTCCGGTGCAAACTGGGCGTGCCATATAACATGGATTTCCGGTATCCATTCAATAACCAAGGTTGCGTCAAATGTAACTTATGACAATTTCACAGACACATGGGTCGATGTATATACCAGATACTCGATTTTTGCAACATTCATCAGTAAAGATAATGTAGCCTACGTTAACGGAACGAAATATACAAACGGTGCGCAGGCAAAAATAACGAGTGGATTTTCCGTATCGCCTTCTTCATCGGGCGGATCTCTTGGATACGCTGTATTCAGAAATACACCAACGTATTATCTGGAAGACAGCAACAACCAAGGAGCTGCACACTTTGGTGCCTCCGATCCGGGTAGCGGTGCAAACACTCCTCATAGCGGATTAAACAATTTTACTGTTACCGAAAAAAGAGCAAATGAAAGGGACATTCAGTGTACCTCTTATGAGAGATCTTACGGTAACCTTTATGTCGACACAAGCCGATACAGCAATCTTAATCAGATACCGAACCTCGCTGTCGGTATGATAGTAACGAGTGACCAGAGATGTGAAGACGATACGGGCAGATGGTACGTTGCCAACTACAGCAAATCAGGATCGGAGTACGATTATTATTTAAACAAGTGGTTTAAGGGCGGCGACAATGCAACTACTTTATGGAACGACAAAGGCAGCATCATTGCATCGCAGGGAACGAAAGACGATGACCGACGTTTCGATACGAATGAAGGTATCCGTTATGCCGGTGCATGGCCGAAGGCTTTGAACAATTTGACCTCTACCACAGGTGCAACAGAGGTTCACCGTGTTAAGGGTTATTACGCAAATACTGACGGCAGTTACGACGCTCAGGGTCATACCGTTTGCGAATTGAAAACAACTTACTATAACAAGTCCACTCTCCGTACAGCTGTCTTCAATGCTCTTCAGGAATTCAACACTCTTGGTGTTAAAGATAACTTCGATTCATACCGCTATGATACAAACAGCGCTGCATGGACGAAATTTGTGCAGGCATACAAAGAAGTTTCTAAAGCATTGACACGTCTTGATTCATCTTGCAGCTATGCATATATTACAAATCTTCAGCAGGCAATCAGCGACCTTAAGAACGGTGCAAACAGAAAGATTTTCTTCAATATAAATCACGACGGAATCAAGCCGAACGAATACATTCTCGGTACAGCTACTACAGGCGGTTACGGCCTTTCATCAACATATGATTATACGAAAGAGTATATAACACTCAACGGTACAATAACCGGCTCTAACGAGCTTGGAAAAACACCGTTTACTCCGAAAGTCGGAAGCTATACGTTCAGCGCATTCAAGGATAGCGGTTCAGTCTCGGGTAACGGCTGCGTCGTTCTTGATGCAAGTAAAAACGACGGCAGTAATGTTTCAGAACGAACGAACTTCGACTTTACCGGCGGCACATATTCATATAAATCTTTTACTGCTGCGACTGCAGGAGAAACTGATTTCCTCAGATTCTGGCAGTGGAAAAATACTGATAACACAGTCTATTCAAACTTTAAGTTCCGCATCAAGGTTGAAGAAGGTTCAGGACAAACGGCATATTCTCCTGCGGCACGTTTCGCCACCAGCGGCGGTACATACGGAGAACTGCCGGTACCCGATAAGCGCGAAGGCTTTGTTTTCCTAGGTTGGTTTACAGACGCCGCTTGTACCAAAAAGGCAGTTGCAACTACAGCGGTTTCGTCCGACGTGCTTTATGCAGGATGGGGCGATGCGGAAGTAATTTTCGGTAACGATTTCGATTTCGACAGATTTGACTGGGTTACTGCAAGCAACGGTACATCTTCAGCAGACTTTGCAAACAATATTCTTACCTTGGAAACCAGAGCGTTAACGGCAACTGAACAAGCCAACAACCAGTATACGGTTGACGCGTACACGACTAACTATGACCATTCCCAGAGCGGATATATGACGCTTGTCCCGGGCAGGGTTTACGAGTTCTCGTGTACGGTTAAAAACAACACAGCGAAGGAAATTGCGGCGAATATGTTCCTGTTTACCTTCTCGTCAAATCCGAACACTTATCCGGGACCCGGACTCGGTTCGGACCAGATGGATTTCACGAGCGCAGGAGTTTATGTCGGTGCTAACGAAACCGATATGATCAGGGGAACTCTTACAATCCCGGAAGGCAGACCGTACGCAACTATCCGCATCGGTTCATACACACCGAGCGCTTCGATGGAGTTCTCTAATATTACGGTCAGGGATATAAGCTCTTTCTACGACTGGAGTAGAGCCGATGCAAACATTACCTTCCCGGACCCGCGTTTTAAGAATTCGACACATACAAACCCAATCGTAACAGGCTTCCCGTCAATCAGCAGAGACGGTTATGTCTTTGCCGGCTGGTCAGAGGTGCGCGCCGATAACGGTAACGGTAAAATAGAGAATAAGGTTGAATCCGTAGACCTTACAGGCGGAAACAAGATTCTCTACCCGATCTGGCAGACAAACATAACTTACAACACAGCAGGCGGTGTTTACAGACAGACAAGCGAAAACTACTGTGCTGAGAACAGACTGAACCTCGCCTTCGATCAGAATATCGCAGTTTCCAACAAGTATAAATACAATGTTGATGCTTCTTCCCTGAATGCAAACTGGAACAATACGGCACTTGAACATTCATTTGTACCGTACAAACCGGGATATAACTTCAAGGGCTGGAAAGCAACCTCGATTGACCCGAACGTAAACGGAAAGACATATTGGCCGGGCAATACGGTCAGCTCCAACGCAAGCGTAGCCTTTACGGCACAGTGGGAAGCTGCAACGCAAGCGGATACTACCGCGCAGACCCTTTCTGCTTCCGCAAACGGTAACAATGCGGTTATCTATCCCGGTCAGATGCATTTCTTCAAGTTTACTCCGCAGGATCGTGGCACATATATATCCGCGTATACGCAGAATGCCAACGGTCAGGATATGGAGATGTACATGTACGATGCCAACCTGGCAAACCCCGTGTACAACAACGACAATACAAACGATTACGGCCTTTATAATGATACGTCGGTAACATTTTCTCAGACAGATCCGATGATCACAACGGCAATCGATAGGGGCTCATCCCGTTATTACGGCGTTTCTTTGCTGAACGTAACAGGATATGCCAAGGATCCGGTTGAATTTAAGCTGACCGAGCATACGGTTGAATACTCTTTCGAAATCCTTGAAGTCGATAAGGGTGCAACTGTCGACGGCAGCACGACTCTTCCGAACATTACCGGCTACGGAAACACAGACACAGCGCTTCCCACAAACGGTGTTTATTACGGATACACATTCAACGGCTGGAAAACAGACGGCGAATCACCCGAAAAGCACTACGCTATGAACGGCAGCACATGTACTGTTCCCGGCTCAGAAAACACATACTGGTTGCAAAACTATACAGAAGGTTTCAATAAAACCATAAATCTTGTTGCACAGTGGGGTGCAAACGGCTTCACAATCAAATATGAAGGCAACCCCGGCAGTGCAAGCACAGACGGCACTTTGAATATGAACGGTGCAAGTACCAGTACATGGTATTATGACGCATCGGCCTCAGTAACAACAGCGATCCCGACAATGGACGGTTACACATTCAAAGGCTGGGCGACAACAAGCACGGAAGTAAACGGCGAAACTCTCTATAACGATCAGGACAATGGCGGTGCAAACAAAGACCTTTCTGTAGAAGCGGTCAATAATTTCTACAGATCGACAAACGGTGGCGAGATAACTCTTTATGCACGTTGGGCACCGAACTTTATCATCGTAAGGTTTAAGCCGAGCGACGGATCATCAGAAGGTTTTGCGGTTGAATTCCTCTTCGACCAGGCTCAGTATGTAGGACCGCAGACAATTCCTGCCGGAACATTTACTGTAAACTTCTACGATGGCACAGGCGAAAATATAATTCTGAGAGATTCAAGACCGGCATACCTTGTATTTGAAGGTTGGCAGGATGTTCCCGTACCCGGCACACCGAAATACACATATGCAAGCGGTGTACAAATTCTTAACCCGAACGGAGTTACAGGTACCAGCGACAAGGAAGCTACATACACCGATCTTTATGCTGTATGGAGAGGCGGCGACGGCACAACACCGGTTGACGTACCTTTGTGGACTGACGATGATGCAGCAGAAGGTGAAAACCCCGATGTTCTTGTCGGATTTGCTAAAACTCCGGATGCAACAGTGGACGATATAGACTACGAAGCAGGCAGCAAGTTCATTCCGACAGAGGATCTTGATCTCTATGCTGTCTGGTATTCTCCGGACGAAGCAAACAAAAAAATGGAGAACTACAAGCAGTACGAAGGCGAGACAGAAGTTGTAACAGGTGTAGAGTTTACAAATGCCGATCTTACTGAAGCCACCGTACTTAAGGAAGAAGAAAAAGTTCCTATCTACAATACGGAAACTTACAGAAGAGCAGTGCAGATTTTGGAAAAAGCAACCGCTGCACTTAAGAATTCACCTACAGCGGAAAACAACAAGAAATACTATAATGCACTTAAAACTGTTGAAGGTGTATCAAAGCCTCAGGCTCTTAAACCTGTTGCAGATTACATCACAGCCTTCGAAATCAAATATGCAAGCGGTGTAACAGGCAAGGTGCCCGCAGGAACCTATTCACTTGCGGACATGAACCTTAACCACTATGCAGACGGTACTCTGAAGGATGCAAAAACAGCACAGACAGCGGCAAAGAATGTTGTAAGCCGAGTAAAGCAGGCCGATATCAATGACAACATTGTGGCAATGGCTAAAGCTTTTGCAAACAAGGTTGATATCAGCACAACTCCGACTTACCAGGTTTACGAAACAGCTGAGGCGATCAAGAACAGCCTTCTTGACCAGTCAGAGGGTATCACGGCCGTGAATTATGTATATACAGGAAAGAGCAGCTACACATACTACTGCTATACAAATTCACCAACTCCGAAAGTTTACCTTACAGTAGAGGATGAAAGCTCATCGGACGGAAGATACTGCTACCCGACAACGTTTGATACGGTTGCAACAAAGGTTGCAACATCGGAAGGCGTAGAAGTTTCTACTCCGAAGCCGTCCGCAACAACAGTAACAAACGAAGCTGTTTTAAACAGATATAAGGATTATCTTGAGGCAGATCTCGGTACAAAATATGATGCAGAACTTGGCGCCGACTACTATTCACAGAAGGCGGTAATCAAGCTTGATCCGGACTTCACGAATGCAGCGTCAAAATCAACTGCAACGTATATTCTTTCAGCGTACGATGACTCGTTTGCAGGTCTTGACGAAAAAGATAAGAACTATGCAGACTCAGCAAAGCTTTCAGCTACGCTTGCATCAGGCCAGAGAGTAGGTACTCTGCCGGATATTCCGAACACGGATAATGCACGTACACCTGAAAACACAATTTCAATTATCATCAATTATCATAACCCGGGAGACAGTTTCAATGTTCGCGGCGATCAGGTACAGGAAGACGTATGGCTCAAGCAGTACCACCTGATCAGAGCTTCAGCCGGCGCAAGCAACTGGGAACTCCCGATGCCTGGCGATAGCGTATATACGGTAGATGATAAGAATTATGGCCAGAAAGACTACGGCGCATTCACTTACACCTTCACCGTAGGCGCAACGACTGACTTTGAAAACTGCACACTCGCAGTAGAAAATCCGATCGACAACGTTGCGGCTGTAAGGGAGATTATTGCAAATAACTACAGTAGCATTTCATCAAAGAGATTCACTAACTCAAAGGCTACAACAAGATTTGCACACAAGAAGGATGCTGAAGGAAATGACATCCTTAACGAAAACGGCAAGCCGATAGTCTATATTGAAACCGTTCCTGCAGGAACAGGTCTCGGCTATAAGGCGTGGTCGAACACCGTATGGAGCTTTAACTATTATCCCCAGAGCAGGGCATATACATATGTGCATATTGTAGACAGATGGGGTAATACGGTAGACAAGGTTATCCAGGTGCCGGATATCGACGCCACAGCAGTAACATTCCTTACACAGGATGCAGGTGATTTAGCTGCTGTTGAAGCGGGCGGAAGCGGAATCAATACGATGAGCTTCTCGGCTAAGAGCTTCGATATCATTCCGGATGAAAATTCAATATTTGACGGTGAGACTTATACAACAGAAGGTAACACGATTAAGGTATATACTGGCGAAGCAAATAAGAAGTATACATTTACCGCAAATGACTTTGCAGCAAACAGTGCGACAGGCGAAGCAACAACGGATGCAGACGGTTACCTTACAATTACTGTTGAAGACGATGCTTTTGACACACAGAGCGGTGCATACACATTTACCCTCAACGGAATAGAAATTAATCTCTATGCTGATGTTGAGAAGAATATTGTAAGCGCAGAAGACGTAAGTGTAGAAGAAGGACAGACAGCAACAGTAGAAATTGTTACAAACGACAAGGTAACATCCGTACAGCTTGTATCACCCGAAAGCGGCTCAACAACGACAGCAACAACATACACTGAAGACGGCGACGGCAACAGAGTATGGCAGATCAACAAGAAGAAGACCGCAGGCAAGTATGAATACAAGGTAAGGTATAAGACAGGTGGTGGCTGGTTAACGGAAGGCGATGTAGTAGCGGTAACTGTAACAAAGCCGATACTCTTCGTAGGCGAGGTAACATCTGTTGAATACACACCGTCAACAGAAACAAGAAATGAGTTTTTGTTCACAGTAACAGGTAGACCTGACAAGGTACGTGTAATCGAGCCTGACGGAGGAACAAGAACTTATGACAGATACCATGCAAAGGTAGTAATCGTCAGCTATGATGCTGAAGGCAACGTAATCGGCTCAATGAGCAGAGATCTCAGCTACGAAATCTGGACAATCGATATGACTGTACCTGCGAATATAGAGCTTACGGCAGTCGCAAAGTACGGCAGAACATGGAGCAGCGAGGCACCGTACAAGTACACGGTAGTTCTTGCAACGCCCGAATTCGATGACAAGATATACGAGATGAAGCTCGATGCACCGGAAGGCGAACAGGGCAAGGTCGGTGCAACGGTAGTGACGGGACTTGACGTAAGCGGAGTAAGGTTCATAATGGACAACAACACTACGGCAACATACTACAACGCAACCGAAGCAGACAACAGGCTCACATACAGAGGCGCCGTGTGGATTAACCACAAAGGTGAAAATATAATCGTCGTAAAGATAAGAGTCAATAATGCGTGGCTTAATGCAGGCCAGCTTGACTACTACGGCATCTGACAATTAACCAACAAAACCTCGGAGGAAACTCCGAGGTTTTTTCTTGCTATATAAAAGGAAAAATGATAATATATGGATAAAGGAGAGATCAGTATGGTTTTAGTATGGTATCCGAAATGTACAACGTGTCAGAAAGCAAAAAAATGGCTCGACGATAACGGCATTAACGTCGAAACCCGTCACATAAAAGAAGAAAACCCGTCATATGACGAGCTGAAAGAATGGTATGAAAAAAGCGGTCTGCCGCTTAAGAAATTCTTCAACACAAGCGGACTTCTTTATAAGTCAATGCAGCTTAAGGACAAGCTTCCGACAATGAGCGATGAAGAACAGCTCCGTCTTCTTGCAAGCGACGGAATGCTCGTCAAACGTCCGATAATCATCAGCGACGGTGTAATCCTTACGGGATTCCGCGAAAAAGAGTGGGAACAGCTGAAATGACAGAAACAGAGAGATTTGTCCGTGAGAGACTTTTTGAACTGCAGGACCTGGAATATAAAGAATTTCATTCCAAGCTGATGCCGACGGTTGACAGCGACCTTGTAATAGGTGTAAGGACGCCTGAGCTCCGCAAGTTCGCAAAAGAGTTTATGAAAACGGATATGGCGGAAGAATTTCTTTCGACCTTGCCGCACAAGTATTATGAAGAGAACAACCTGCACGCGTTTATGATTTCTTCTTTGAAAGATTTCGGCAAGACTGTGAAAGAATTAAATGAATTTCTTCCCTTTGTCGACAACTGGGCAACCTGCGATATGATGCGGCCTGTGTTGTTCGGAAAGCACCGCAAGGAATTGCTTGCTGAAATTGAAAAGTGGATGCAAAGCGATGAGCCGTATACCTTACGGTTCGGAATCGAAATGCTTATGGTTCATTTCCTTGATGACGACTTTAGTATTGAATATGTGCAGAGTGTAGCCAAGGTCAGAAGCGAGGAGTATTATGTCAAAATGATGGTTGCCTGGTATTTTGCAACGGCACTTGCGAAGCAGTATGATCTTGTTTTGCCATTCATAGAGAACAAAGCTCTTGACCCTTGGACACATAACAAGGCGATACAGAAAAGCATCGAAAGCTTCAGAATAACAAAAGAGCAGAAAGAGTATCTTCGGACGCTGAAGATAAAATAGATGTGCAAAAAAAAGAACCCTACAAATTCGGGTTTGTAGGGATCTTCAATGTTGCAGATATCAGGCCCCCTTGCCTAAAGGGGGCTGGCACGACGAAGTCGTGACTGGGGGATATTTTTACAAAAAACTATGAAAAATCAAGCTTTTCACGAAGTATCCCT
>JAGAKF010000009.1 GCA_017625835.1 Clostridia bacterium | reverse complement strand
TCTGTTTGCCAGCACGGTTGAGTTGACGCTTGAAATGCCGACAGAATTATCGTCCATGATCAGCATAGAACGGGTTTCCTTTGCAGATGTACTGTCACACACTTCCTTATCGGTTCTCGTCATACCGTGCTTGGCAAGCTCACGGCGGACCTTTTCGGCATCAGCGCCAACGATGAATTTGATCTTATCGGCGTTCACAAACGCCTTGTTGCCAATATTGATAAACATACCTTATTCCTCCTTTCCTTTCTTTTTGAAGCAGCAAACGGGCTCATCGGACGTCATATCGTAATAGTACGTAATATGACCTTTGGCAAAATCCGTCAAACTATATAGATAAACCTTCACGCCGGATGCAGCAAGAACGTGTCTACCTCTGGCTTTGATCCATTTATCTACCTGATCCTTTAATTTGTTCGTTACCTTATCTCTGTTCTGTCCGATAATAATAACGTTTCGAAAAGCGACCAATTTGTTGCACTTGGCGTTGAAGTCCGCCTGGTTGTGGTTGCCACACTCCACTTCAAAGCAGTTGCGGCCTCGGTCAAAATATCCAATCACGTCGGGGATGACAGCACTGCCATCAGAAAGCGGTATCCGATTTTTCTTTCGATTGGTGGAGACCTCTTTGTACACGCCCTTTTTCGTCAGGATCGTTGCCGCGTCCTTGACCATATAGCCGTGTAGTAGGCTTGAGTGTTCTTGCATAAGGATTTCGTGTTCTTGCGTTGGCGGTTCTTTCCGAAAACAATCTCTGTAAATCCGTTTGCCCAACGGGGTAAGCTTCAATATATTGAAAATCCGATAGCCGGTATACATTTTCTCCACATCGTAAAAGCCGATCTTTATCAAGGTTTTTACGGCACGCCAGGCAGTGTCCTCACTCTTGCACGGCCCGTCTTTTTCAATGAGCGCACGAATAAATACTTCCTTTGCATCCTTTTCCTCGGATACACCGCTGGCTCCGATACACTCAAAAGCAGACCATTCTAAAGGACTTAGTCTTTTGACAATATCCCTTAAATGTGACATATGCACGTCACTCTTGTCAGAAAACATTTCATCAAAATTGTTGTACATTTTTATACCTCTCTTTTCTTATACGTCATCTTCGCTGTAATCATCGTTCCACCAGCTTGTGTCTTCATTGGTGACGAAAATGGATGTGTTTTTATTGGCAGCCGGACCGGGCTGTGCGGGGATATGATTTTCGTCACGAGAAATAGTCGCTACAGTTGCCATAGGCGTCTCGATGATGCCGAAAACGGACTCGAATGCCTCACGGATGATCCTGCCGCAGTCCAAATTTCTTAGATTTGCATCACCCTGATTTTCGTCCACGTATTTGTAGCAGGCTAAAATTTCGTCACGAAGAGCGTGGTACGCCTTTTCGTTGGCTTCGCAGAGCTTGCTGTATTTGTTGGGCACGCCGGCATACTCCGCTTCCTTTGCCTCCATTTTCGTGACGAAATTTTTCAAGACATCGATAAGTATCCCGCCGTGAATGCCGATGGGTGCAGGCGGCAGTTCCTTGTTTTTGCGTATGTGCTTGCGGATGATCTTGACCAAAGTGGATTTGATCTCGCCCTTGGGAATTTTCGCTACGAGGCTCAGAGCCGCCCTGTCGCGGATAACTAACCTACAGCTTAAATGCTCGTCCTCTTTTGCGGACGAAAATTCGTGTGGGATTTTCCTGATCTTGCCTCGGCTTTCGGAGGACAAAATTTCGTTCACGGTATGGTTGATTGTGCGTGACGGCAGCGACTGCATCCACCCGATCACGTCGGCTGCTTCTGCGCCGAGTTCAATATGAAGAATTCTATTTTGTTTCATTTTTAGTTTCCTTTCTTGATTGAATTTGTTAATGTGTCGAGCATTGCGTTGAACGCCCAACGGTATTCTCTTTGCACCCGTTCTTTTTTATCGCGGCGGCCGTCCAGCATCTCGCCTTTTTCGGATATACGATGGAAAGCTTCGTCAAATGCCGCCGCAATTTCTGCAGAAGAAAATCTTTTTACGGACGAAATTTTTAAGTTCTTTCGGATGCACTTTCGGATCTCGATTTTGATACCGGTGGAAAAGTTGCCTTTTTTGTACCCAAACTTTTCTTTGAATCTTTCAGCGAGCTTCTCGGGGAGTGAAATTTTCGTGGGTATTTTTTCGTCCAGAGCTTCGATCGTGAATTGCATCGGGATGTCAGCGACACGATCTCTCATCGCAGCATTCATGATCCGCACCACGTTCTTGCTCCACTCGCCTTTGGGCAGAGACTTTTTGAATGCGGCAATGTCTGCATCCTTTTTGGTTAGGTCAATACGAATCTTCATTATTTGTACCTCTCTTTCTTTGTTAGTAATATAGTTGTTTTTGCTTCTGCTTCAAGAAAACTTACTTTTCGGGACCAAAGTGTTTTCTTTCAACGTATATAATGTATGTGAGATATTGGTTGCGTTTCAAGAAAACAATAACGGTCTGCGCTTTTTTACGCAGACCGTCGTCTTTATGGGAATATTTTTTAAATGAGTATCATTTGAAAATGCCGCCGCCTTTCGTTTTGAAATGACAGATGATCTTCATTTCGAAATGAGACTCATAGATTTATTTTGGATTTATTTTGGATTAATTTTAGGCAAAACTGTCGTTTTGAAATGAGTTCCAACTGTCGTTTTGATATGACCGATCCTCTTTTCGATATGATAAGATGACCGACATTTCGAGATGATATATTACCTCTCGTATCGAAATGATGAGGGGACTTTCCT
>JAGAKF010000089.1 GCA_017625835.1 Clostridia bacterium | reverse complement strand
CCTCCTTTCTATGGAGAAAGTGTTATCCTTCAAACGAGGGATAGCGTAAACGATGGACGAGATAAAGAGAAAAATGAATTTGTTGTTCAATTTTCAGAGAACAAGGAAACTGTTCTTTGAATTAAGGAAGAAGTCAGTGTTATAAACGCAGAGGGTCCACCCGTTCCCATTCCGAACACGGAAGTTAAGCTCTGCAGTGGTGAAAATACTTTGCGGGCGACCGCACGGGAAGATAGCTCAATGCTGACACCGGGGAGACAATCGCCTCCCCGGATACCTTAAAAGAGTGAAGGCTCACTCGAAACCCAAATCCAAAAGTAAACTTTTGGGGGTGTAGCTCAGCTGGGAGAGCACCTGCCCTGCAAGCAGGGGGTCAAGGGTTCGAATCCCTTCATCTCCACCAAGGAACAAATCGAGAGATGCGGTTTGATCCTATCCTACAGCGGATTCGAAGTAGGATGCGGTTAAAAGTTCTAAAATAGAACTTTGAATGACGATCAAGATCGTCAGAGCCGCGAATGACTGTAGTGCGATGTTTGCGAAGCAAACTCGTCAGAGATGCTCTGCATCTCTTGCGTAGATTCGCGCGAGAGTCGAATCCCTTCATCTCCACCAGAGATCCGAAGGATCTCACCTCTTCACTTTTCACTCTTCACTATTCACTATTCACTAAGAAAGAGAAGAGAGAAGTGAAAAAACCAAGTGACGAAGATCACTTAGATACTAACCACATAGGCTCATAGCTCAGCAGGTTAGAGCGCGTGCCTGATAAGCACGAGGTCGGTGGTTCGAGTCCACTTGGGCCTACCAAGGAACAAGGGAAGAGAATCCCTTTAAAACTTAAAGAAGCCTTGTGCTTCACTCGAAAAAAGCGGAAACGCTTTTGGAGAGATAAGTTTTTAAAGGTGGTTCGAGTCCACTTGGGCCTACCAAAATTTTCATAAGCGAAAGCGAATGAAAATTTTACCTCTTCACTCTTCACTCTTCACTTTTCACTAAATGGAGAAAAAGAGAGAAAGAAGAGATGCTCATTGAAAACCGAATAAAGAAAAGAAACGAAACAGATAGTTGTAATTGAGAAAAACTTGTTATTGAAACGTATAGGTTTTTCCGTACAAAAGAAGTGGGAACAATTTCGTCGGCTTGAAGAGAGATCTTCAGGCGGACAAAACAAACGTAAGAACGAAAGAACACAAAGGTCTTTTTAATTCTTACAACCCAAAAATACAATTATTTGCGAAGCTCAAGCAATAGAAGCTGGATTTGTTTCAATTTGTCGAAAGACAGAATGGAGAAAAAAGCAAAACGGCTGTTCAAGCGAAAAAGAGCGTAAGGTGAATGCCTTGGCACTGAGAGCCGATGAAGGACGCGATAACCTGCGATAAGCCGCGGTAAGCTGGAAATAAGCAATGACCCGCGGATTTCCGAATGGGGAAACCCTCATAGCGAAGAGCTATGAATCCTTAACTGAATACATAGGTTAAGGAAGGGAACCTCCCGAACTGAAACATCT
>JAGAKF010000088.1 GCA_017625835.1 Clostridia bacterium | reverse complement strand
GATAAGGCAGAGGCTCCCGCTGAGGCTTAAGTCAGCAAACTAATTTAAAAATTACTAAAAATTATTATGGAGGTAAATAACCATGGCATCAGAGAAAATTATGGCAATCGTTGAAGAGTTGAAGACTCTTTCAGTTCTTGAGCTTTCAGAGCTCGTACACGCAGTAGAGGATGAATTCGGCGTATCAGCTGCAGCAGCAGTTGTAGCAGGTCCGGCAGTAGCAGGCCCGGCAGCAGAAGAGAAGACAGAGTTTGACGTTGTTCTTGCAGGCGCTGGCGACCAGAAGATCAAGGTTGTTAAGGCTGTTAAGGATATCACAGGTCTTGGTCTTGCAGAAGCTAAGGCTCTTGTTGATGGCGCTCCGAAGGCAATCAAGGAAGGCGTTTCTAAGGACGAGGCTGAGGAAATCAAGGCTAAGCTTGAAGAAGTTGGCGCACAGATCGAGATTAAATAATCTCTCTCAAATGGAATTGTTAAAGGCTGTTGGTTTTTCCAACAGCCTTTTCTTTTGCTTTTATTCGGTTTTTTCGATTCCGCAGACGTGGAGTGTACCGTTGCTGACGGTGAATTTAATTTCAAACCCGGCAAAGCCGAAGCCGTAAACGCGGTTTTCGTCGTTGTGGTAAGCAGGTCGCGGATCAAGCTCAAGCACTTTGCGAAGTGCTGCTTGTTTTTCCTTCGGTATTTCTGACAATAAGGTTTCGGGGATTTCGACGTCGAGCAGCATACAGCTTCCGTCTTTGGAAAAACCACCCTTTGCATCGGGATGACAGTCGGCGTAGGGGACATACGGCTTGATGTCGATGATTTCCGTGCCGTCCATAAGGTCAGCGCCCGAAACGTGAAGAATGGGACCGCTGTTTTCGGTAAGCTCTGTTTTTTCAAGCTTTACGCAGGAAAGCCCGATCGGATTCGGTCTGAACGGAGAACGGGTGGCGAAAACCCCCATTCTTGTGTTACCACCGAGCTTTGGAGGGCGTACCGTAGGGGAATACTTTTCCGACGAAGCTGTTGAAAATTTCCACAAAATCCATATGTGGGAAAAGTCCTCGAGACCGCGCACAGCGTCGGAATTCCTGAATTCAGGCTCGAAGATAATCGTTCCTTTCAGCTCTTCGACAAGTCCGCTCTGGCGCGGAATACCGAACTTTGTCGGGAAATCCGTTTTTATTTTTGCAATAGTTTTCATAGTTCCACCTAAATCAAATCGCCCGAAGATTCGGGCGATTCTTTCGTTATTCAGTATAAGCGTAAAGCGTGTATCCGGACTCGTCAAGGTAGATAGCTTCTTTCAGCACGCTTTCACGTGAGATGCTTCCGTCCTCTGCGGTTGTCTCTGTAACGTCAGAAAAAACAACCTTCCAGATGCCTCGTGTTCTATCAAAGTATGCGGTGAGTGTGTTGAACTTAACCGTAACCTCCTGAAGCGCAAGGTCAAAAGCATCAGCCTTGGACATAAGCTTGCCTTTCGCACTTTCTTTCGGAACATTGAATCCCTCTGTGCGGAGAGTTTCTTTCTCCTTAAGGGCATCTTCTTCCTCTTTGAACTTGAAAGTCTTGACATCCTGGGTTATTACATATCCGTTTTCTTCGTTAACGGATGTTTGCTTGCCGAGGTCACCGTCCTTGTGGTCACAACCGAAAAGTGCAAGGCTCAATAATGCAGTGAGCAGGAGTGCGATAGTTTTTTTCATAAAATCAACCTCTGTAATTTACATATTCACCGCTGAGGATTTTCTCCCACCACTCGCGGTTGGAAAGGTACCATTCGATCGTCTTCTGGATACCCTCGTTGAAAAGTGTCTCGGGTTCCCAGCCGAGCTCAGCGTGGATTTTTGCAGGATCGATTGCGTAACGCATATCGTGTCCCGGTCGGTCTTTTACAAATGTGATAAGGCTTTCGCCCTTACCGACAGCCTTAAGAATTGTCTTGACAACGTCAATATTTGCCTTCTCGTTGTGTCCGCCGATGTTATAAACCTCACCGATTCTGCCGTTTTCAACGATCATATCGATTGCCTTACAGTGGTCGTCGACATAGAGCCAATCGCGGACGTTGAGACCTTCGCCGTAAACGGGAAGCTTCTCGTCAGCAAGAGCCTTTGCAATCATAACGGGGATCAGCTTCTCGGGGAACTGATACGGGCCGTAGTTGTTTGAACAGCGTGAGATTGTAACGGGTGTACCGAACGTGCGGTGGTAAGCCATTACGAGCAAATCGGCAGAAGCCTTACTTGCGGAGTAGGGCGATGAAGTGTGGATCGGTGTATCCTCTGTGAAGAAAAGGTCGGGGCGGTCAAGAGGAAGGTCACCGTAAACCTCGTCTGTTGAAACCTGATGGTAACGGGGGATAGAGAACTTGTTGCAAGCATCGAGAAGAACCTGAGTGCCGAGGATGTTTGTCTTAAGGAAAACCTCAGGGTTTTCGATTGAACGGTCAACATGACTTTCAGCCGCAAAGTTGATAATTACATCAAACTTTTCCTCTTCACAAAGGTCGAAAACGAGCTTACGGTCACAGATATCGCCGAGAACAAAACGGAAATTATCGCCGCGGGCATCGTCGAGAGTGTAAAGGTTGCCTGCATAAGTCAGAGCGTCAAGGCATACAAGACGGTAGTCAGGATGCTTACGCTGCATATAATAAATGAAATTACTTCCGATAAAACCGGCACCACCGGTTACGAGAATATTTTTAGCCATACACAAATCTCCTTAAAAGATTATATCTGCATTATACACCATATTTATGAAAAATAAAAGAGTTATTTGTGAATAAATAAAAGCAGAGATTCCTCCCTGCTTTCGTTTAGCTGTATTCGTTGAAGATTTGTTCAAGAAGACGTTGGTCCTCATCGCTGTTGGTTATGATGTCTTCCATATCTGTGTTGTCGGTTATGATTTTTTCTTTCTCGAAGTTATCTAAAAAATCCAGAACTTTCTTGTAGTCGTTTTCAAAACCTCGGAAATAGAAGATGTTGGCTTCGTTGCCGTCAGCGACGTCTACGCAAACAAAATACGAAGTAGGAAGACGAGAATCATATTCTGCATCGACATAAATCTTAACACTGTCAGCAGAATCATAAGTGAAAAGAGTTTCGTCTTTTTTAATCAGGAAGCTTTCCGTAACACCTGTATCATCAGCGACAACCCTGCAAAACAAAGTACAGACAAAACTGATCAGCAAACAAAAAGAAGTTATAAAAATGCAGATAATAAGAATCAGGTTTTTGTGCCTTTTCTGAGCAATAAAGTCCGCAAATGATGAAACTCCTTTACCAACACTTTCGAATAACTGAGCAGCAAACAGAAAGTTAAGAAGGAAAAAGACAGTGAAAAGAACGAACGGAACGGAAAAGTCGAAATAGATGTATAAGTATTCTATTTTAAAAAAAGAGGTGACAAGAAAGGTTGCCAACCAATCGTAAGTTAAGAAAAATGCGAGATTGAGAACAATAAAAATCCCTAACAAGAAACGATATTTTCTTGAACGCCGTTTTTCTTCAGGAGTGAATTTTTTTGTCGTTTTTTTCTTCGCCATTTAAATCTCTCCGATTCTTTATTTCCAATAATCAACCTCGTGCGGAAGGTCGATGTCCTTTGCTTTGAATACGGGATCTTTTCCTGCTTTCTTCTGCTTTTCGTAATCCTTAAGCGTGCGAATTGCATATTTGCCGAGGATAACGATAACAGGGATATTAATAATCGTCATCGCGCCCATAAGCACATCGGAAATATCCCAGAGAAGACTTGCGTTAAGTCCTGCACCGAGGAGAATCAGCAGGGAAGCGACAATGCGGTAAAAAGCAGTAAACTTTTTGCCGGGGATTCTGCCGTTGATGAATGCAATTCCCTGGTCAACATAATAAAGATTTCCGAGCAGGGTAGTGAATGCGAAAAGAATCATCGCAACGGTTATAAAAATCGGGCCGAAGCTGCCGAGCGTTGCGCTTAGTGCTGCCTGCACGTACGGTGCGCCCGAAAGCTTTTCTGTCGGCTCAACGCCTGAGCACATACAAAGGAAAGCTGTTGCGGAACAGATAAGAACTGTATCGATGAAAACTGAAAGAACCTGAACGAGACCCTGTTTTGCAGGGTGGCTTACGTCAGCCGAGGCCGAAGCGTTCGGAGCGGAGCCGACACCTGCTTCGTTACTGAAAAGACCGCGTTTGATTCCGTACATTACACAGGAACCCGTGAATCCGCCGAAGATTGCTTCGAAATCAAAAGCTTCAGTGAAGATGCGGACAAATACGGACGGAAGAAGCTTAAAGTTGATTGCCGTAACAGCCAATGCAACGAGGATGTATGCCACGCCCATAATCGGCACGAGGAAGCTTGTGATTTTTACGATCCTTTTGCCTCCGCCGAAAAGGCAGACTGCGACGAGTGCGGCAACGACAGCACCGATAATCCACGGAGTCGCTGTTTCATTGTAAAAGCTGTAAGCGGAAAAGGTTGACTGTAGGTTGTACGAAGCGAGCATATTGAAGCCGATGCCGTAAGTCGCAATCAGAAGAACGGAAAAAACTATCGCAAGAGGACGGTTTTTGAAAGCTCCCTGAATGTAATATGCAGGTCCGCCGTAGCAACCGTCGGGGCCTTTCTTCTTGTAAATCTGTGCGAGTGTGCTTTCGATAAACGCGGAAGCACTGCCGATGATTGCGATAACCCACATCCAGAAAACCGAGCCGAAACCGCCGAGGCAGATTGCTGTTGAAACGCCGACGATGTTGCCTGTACCGACACGGGATGCTGTTGAAACCATCAAAGCCTGAAAGGACGAAACATTCTTTCCGTTGGACGGTTTTTCCATAACAGCACGGATCTGCTCACCGAAAAGGCGGAACGGAGCAAAACGCGTCCTTACGGTGAAATATAAACCTGAAAGAACGAGGAGTATTATAAGAATATAAGTGTAAAGTGCCGTGTTTGTCGCGCCGACGGCAGATTCAAACCACTCAAGAGCAGTTTTGAAAACAGAAGTAATATTCGCTGTCATTGTGAACCTCTTTCGTAATGAATTAATAGAAGTATACTCAATTCCCACCGAAAAGTCAATGTAAAGCAATGGTTAGAGGAAAAAGAAAACACCACAGAATCCGAAGAAACTGTGGTGTGATGATTATTGATTTAATCAGTCAGCTGTGTAAGCAATAAGAGCTACGTGACGAGCACGCTTGATAGCTGTTGTAAGCTCTCTCTGATGCTTAGCGCAAGTACCTGTTACACGACGGGGAAGGATCTTTGCTCTGTCTGAAGTGTACTTGTTGAGCTTGTTGATATCCTTGTAGTCGATAGATTCTACCTTATCAACGCAGAATGAACAAACCTTTTTACGGCCCTTTCTGTTCGGACGGCCGTTGTTCTTATCATAAGCCATTGTAAAATACCTCCTATTTTGTTGGGTAACCACTGACTAAATCGAAGTAACGATTCTCAGCGGCTACTTTTCTGCCATAAATGCCAAAAATACTCGTTAATACACAAAGTATTGCCTGCGTTTTTTGACCTTTCCGGCAAAAAACTTTCTCACTGATAATCGACACCCGATTTAATCAGTGATTACCTATGGACGATTTACTCAGAACGGTAAATCATCGTCACCTGCGATCTCCTCGAAGTCGCTTTCCGTACCGGTTGCAAATGACGGAGCTGCAGGCATCGCAGCGGACGGTGCTGTGTAACCTGATGTGCCTGTTTCTGCCTTTGAGCCGCAGAAGCTTGCCTGGTCAACAACAATTTCCGTTGCCTTTCTCTTGTTACCGTTTTTGTCATCGTACATACGGGTCTGGATTGAACCTGTAATTGCAATCATTGAACCCTTCTGAAAATATCTTGAGATAAATTCAGCAGTGTTTCTCCATGCAACACAGTCAATGAAGTCCGCCTGTCTCTGCTCACCTGCGCGAGCGAATGAACGCTCAACTGCGATAGTGAATGATGTTACGGCAACACCTGTCTGGGTATTTCGCAACTCAGGAGTTGCGACAAGTCTACCCATTAATACTACATTGTTAATCATGTCGCTTCCTCCCTTATTTCTTGATTATAAGTGAACGAAGCACGCCGTCTGTAATGTTGAGGATACGGCTGAGCTCTGCGGGGAATTCCGGCTCAGAGCTGAAGTTGTAAAGAGCATAGTAGCCTTCTGTCTCGTAGTTGATTGCATAAGCAAGCTTTCTCTTGCCCCACTCATCAACGCTTTCAACAGTACCGTTCTTCTCGATAAGAGCCTTGAACTTTTCTACCAAAGCCTTTGCAGCGTCCTCACTCTCCTTAACGGAGAAAACGAGCATTGCCTCATAGTTACCTACTGCCATTCTAAAGCACCTCCTTCTGGTCTTTTGGCCACCGAAGTGGCAAGGATGCTGTGTTCAAAATTTCACAGCCTTGTTATTATACATATAAAAGTGAATAAAGTCAAGACTTTTTACCATCTTTTTCGGCAAAATAAAAAGCTGTTAGTTGCGCGTAATTCCTTATTCTACAAGATATGGTGGTGATTTTTTACGCTCCGAAAAATCGGCAAAATAACCATAAAAATTATACGCATTGTTAACAATTTGTCAATGGAAATTGTGTGTGTTTCGTATTATAATATACTTGTTAAAATTAGCCGTCAGGCAAAAGGAGAATGATAACCAATGAACAGATTTGTACTTAACGAAACATCATACCACGGCAAGGGCGCGATCAACGCTATCCCCGACGAAATCAAAGCACGTGGATTCAAAAAAGTATTTGTTGCTTCTGACCCCGACCTCATCAAGTTCGGCGTTTCAAAGAAGGTAACTGACGTTCTTGAAGCAGCAGGTATCGATTACGTAATGTTCAGCGAGATTAAGCCGAATCCGACAATCGAGAACGTTCAGTCAGGCGTTGAAGCTTTCAAGGCAGCAGGCGCAGATTGCATCGTAGCTATCGGCGGCGGTTCTTCAATGGACACAGCTAAGGCTATCGGTATCATCATCACAAACCCCGATTTTGCAGACGTTCGTTCTCTTGAGGGCGTTGCTCCGACAACAAATAAGTGCGTTCCCATTATCGCTGTTCCGACAACAGCAGGTACAGCAGCTGAGGTTACAATCAACTACGTTATCACAGACGCTGAAAAGAACCGCAAGATGGTTTGCGTTGACGTTCACGACATCCCCGTTGTTGCAGTTGTTGACCCCGACATGATGGCTTCAATGCCTAAGGGACTTACAGCGGCTACAGGTATGGACGCTCTTACACACGCAATCGAAGGCTACATCACAAAGGGCGCATGGGAGCTTTCCGATATGTTCCACATCAAGGCTATCGAGATTATCGCAAAGAGCCTTCGCGGTGCTGTTGAAAACACAGACGAAGGCAGAGAAGGTATGGCTCTCGGTCAGTACGTTGCAGGTATGGGCTTCTCAAACGTAGGCCTCGGTATCGTACACTCAATGGCACATCCTCTCGGCGCACTTTACGACACACCTCACGGCGTTGCTAACGCTATCCTTCTTCCGACAATCATGGAGTACAATGCTCCCGAAACAGGCGAGAAGTACAGAGACATCGCAAAGGCAATGGGCGTTGAAGGCACAGAGAATATGAGCGTTGAAGAGTACCGCAAGGCAGCTGTTGACGCAGTTAAGAAGCTTTCAGCAGACGTTGGTATCCCGGCAGACCTCAAGGAAATCGTTAAGGCAGAGGATATCCCGTTCCTTGCACAGTCAGCTTATGACGATGCTTGCCGTCCGGGTAACCCGCGCGACACAAGCGTTGAAGAGATCACAGCTCTTTACAACAGCCTTATGTAATTTTAATACACCAAAAATCAACGGCAGGGGAGAAATCTCCTGCCGTTTTGCCGTATCCGTGGTTTTAACAAATTCGGGTTTGTAGGGATCTTCAATGTTGCAGATATCAGGCCCCCTTGCCTAAAGGGGGCTGGCACGACGAAGTCGTGACTGGGGGATATTTTTACAAAAAACTATGAAAAATCAAGCTTTTCACGAAGTATCCCT
>JAGAKF010000087.1 GCA_017625835.1 Clostridia bacterium | reverse complement strand
TGACGACCCAAACTCAAAGGTAAACACTTGTGTTTCCAATGTCTTTGACATCTATCAGAAGAATGATGATAAGAAGTCAACACAGCTCGTTTTCTGCGACTTTTCGACACCGAAAAACGACGGCTCTTTCAATCTCTATGATGATATTCGTGATAAGCTTATAGCAAAAGGTGTTCCGAAAGAGGAAATTGCCTTTATTCACGAAGCTGACAGCGAAGCCAAAAAGAAAGAGTTGTTCTCAAAGGTAAGACAAGGCAAAGTCCGTGTTCTGCTCGGCTCAACGGCGAAGTGCGGTGCAGGCACAAACATTCAGGACAAGCTCATAGCACTTCATCACCTTGACTGCCCTTGGCGTCCGTCAGATTTGGAGCAGCGTGAAGGTCGAATTATCCGTCAGGGTAATGAAAACAAGGAAGTTGAGGTTTACCGATATATGACCGAAGCAACCTTCGACGCATATCTCTATCAGACTATTGAGAACAAGCAGAGGTTTATATCACAGATTATGTCAAGTAAATCTCCCGTGCGTTCTTGCGAAGATGTGGACGAAGCAACTCTTTCTTATGCGGAGGTAAAAGCTCTCTGTGCAGGAAATCCTTTAATCAAGGAGAAAATGGACTTGGATGTAGCCGTTACAAAGCTCAAAGTGTCAAAAGCCAATCACACCTCACAGCAGTACAGCATTGAGGACAGCGTTCGCAAGCATTTCCCTGAAAGGATTGCAAAGACGGAACAGCGTATCGAAGGCTACAAGTCTGACCTTGAACACATTAAGACACAGCCTATCGTAACCGAGGGTATCGCTCCTATGACGGTTCTCAATAAGACCTTTACCGACAAGGAAGATGCGGGCAAGGCTATTCTTCTTGCTTGCAAGCAAGTGAAATCAAAGGAAAGTCTTGAAATAGGCTCTTATAAGGGATTTGATATGTCCCTCTCGTATGACAGTTTTGCTCAGGAATTTCATCTTGAATTACAGCGTGAAATGTCCTACACTGTAACGCTCGGCACTTCCGAAAGCGGTAATATTCTCCGTATCGACAATGCTTTAGATTCCATTGAAAAGCGTTTAGAGAATAGTCAGGAACAGCTCGAAACACTTAACGAACAGTTAAACACAGCAAAGGCAGAGCTTGGCAAGCCGTTCCCACAAGAAGCAGAGCTTACGGAAAAGCTCGCCCGACTTGCAGAGCTGAACACTCTCCTTAATATTGACGAAAACGCTATTGAAAATGCTGCTGTTGCGGCAGAAAAGAAGCCTGATATTCCGATTTCTGCTGACGAAGTAAAGCCAATGAGAAATGTATCTCCTGAAAAGAAACCGTCTATTCTCGGCAGAATAAAGGAAATGCAGTCAGCTCAGGCTGGTAATATCCCAAAGGAAAAGGCTCCGACAAAGGACAAAACCTCTGAAATCAGCTAAAAACAGCTCCTCTTGTCTTACGGCAAGGGGAGCAATTCTTTTTAGGAGGTGGCGATTTGAACTTGTTTGAAGCTGTGAAAGAGAGCGTAAGTCCTCGTCAGATAGCCGATTATTACGGCTTGTCGGTGCGTAACGATATGGTTAGCTGTCTGTTTCACGAGGACAGAAATCCGTCTATGAAACTGTACGACGACCATTTCTATTGTTTTGGCTGTGGAAAACACGGTGATGTTACAGATATGGTAGGAGAGCTGTTTGGAATATCCCCGAAAGAAGCGGCAGAAAAGATTGCTCACGATTTTGGCATAAGCTACGACAGACAATACAGCGAATACAAGCCAAACAAAGACAGCGTTATTGCCAAGATACGACGGGAACAGGAAAACGCAAAGAAAAATCACACTTTCAGAGTCCTTTGTGATTATCTTCATCTGCTTAAAGACTGGCGTACAGAATATGCTCCGAAGTCGTCAGAAGAACAGCCAAATCCGTTATTTGTAAAGGCTTTGACGGAAACTGACTATATCGAAAGTCTGCTTGATTACTTTATATCAGGCACTAAGGACGATATTGCGGATATTGTCAAGGATGAAAACGGCAGTATCGCTAAAATAGAAAAGACAGTTATGAAGTTCAGTAAACCTTCTGCTGAACTTACAATGTAGAGAAACCCTCTCGGCAGTTACACTTCGGTGTAGCTGTCGGGAGGGTCTTTTCTTTTTGCCTTGATTTCGGGCAAGAGATGTAAAATAATTGTGAAATCAACTACTATTTTAATCGAATAAGCAAAAAAGTGTTCATTTTCACGAATTTGGTGAAAACACAGAAATTCAGACCGAATTTTATTGATTTTTTGTCAAAAAAGTGGTATAATAATAAAATGGATTAGTGCGTACTTGCAAAAAACTGCAAATTCAAGTTCGTTGTCCCGAAAATGATACAACGAATACGATATAATGTTAGTGAAAGGCGGATTTACTTATGTTACCTGAACTTATCGACAATAAAAACAAAACACTCAAAGATGATTTATCGACTGAAATAAAATCAGGTAGCAAATTGGCTATTGCTGCCGCTTGTTTCTCTATTTATGCATTTCAGGAATTGAAAGATGAATTGTCTGGTATAGATGAACTTCGTTTCATATTTACATCCCCCACATTTACGACGGAAAAAGCAAAAAAAGAAAGACGAGAATTTTATATTCCCCGTCTTGATAGAGAACGAAGCCTTTATGGTACAGAGTTTGAGGTAAAGCTTCGTAACGAAATGACTCAGAAAGCTATCGCAAGAGAATGTGCGGAGTGGATACAAAAAAAAGTTACGTTTAAATCCAATATTTCCTCAGACCACATTCAAGGCTTTATGAATGTTAATGAAACAAATTATATGCCCGTGAATGGATTTACAACAGTTGAACTTGGTTGCGAACGTGGCAACAATGCATATAGTGCGATATTTAAAAACGGCTCACCTATATCAAATCAGTTTCTTTCAACATTTGATGAACTGTGGAACGACGAAGAAAAAATGCAGAATGTTACTGATATTGTAATCGAAAACATTACTGCTGCATACAACGAAAACTCGCCTGATTTCATATATTTTGTAACGCTCTATAATATTTTCAATGAATTCCTTGAAGATATATCAGAGGACTTTCTTCCAAACGAAGCGACAGGCTTTAAAGAAAGCAAGATATGGAGTATGCTATATAACTTCCAGAAAGATGCTGCTCTTGCAATTATTAACAAGCTTGAAAAGTATAATGGTTGTATCCTTGCGGATAGTGTGGGTCTTGGTAAGACGTTTACTGCATTATCAGTTATCAAATATTACGAGAACAGAAATAAGTCTGTGTTGGTTCTTTGTCCCAAAAAGCTGACAAACAACTGGAATACATACAAGGATATCCATTTTATGATGAGTTTCTTAAAAAGCATTATAAAACTCAGTTGTTAAGAAAATGGGGAGAAAACAGCAAACGCTCAGATAGACCCAACTTATTCTATCCCATCATAGACCCTGATGGTAATGAAAATTTCCCAATGGTTTCAGATACAGAAGAAGGTTGTTGGCGTTGGGGCAAAGAAACGATGGCAGAAAATATAAAAAAAGGTTTGGTGGAATTCAAAAAAAGGGAAGGAAAGTGGATTGCTTATGAAAAATTGCTTGAACCAGATGAAGGTGAGTTTAAAACAAAGCTTTATTCAACAGT
>JAGAKF010000086.1 GCA_017625835.1 Clostridia bacterium | reverse complement strand
TGCAACGGGGCCGCTGAATACGCCGAAGCCGCAATCCTTAACGATATCGCTCAGGTCATAAAGCTCCATACCATAACGGGTATCGGGCTTATCTGAGCCGTAACGGTCCATAGCCTCTTTATATGTAAGGCGAGGAATCGGAGTTTCAATTTCCACGCCGAGAGCTTCTTTGAAAACTCTCTTCATATAACCTTCACCGATCGCAAGAACATCTTCCATATCAACAAAAGACATTTCAAGGTCGATCTGTGTAAATTCAGGCTGACGGTCAGCACGAAGGTCCTCGTCACGGAAGCAACGGGCAATCTGCATATATCTGTCAAAGCCTGCTACCATTGAAAGCTGCTTATAAAGCTGAGGTGACTGCGGAAGAGCATAAAATGTTCCGTTATGAATACGGCTGGGAACAAGGAAGTCTCTTGCGCCCTCGGGAGTTGACTTAATAAGAATCGGTGTTTCGATTTCGATAAAGCCGTTCTCGTCAAAATAGTCGCGCGTAATCTTGCAGATCTTATGACGCATAATGATATTCTTCTGCAAGTCGGGACGGCGAAGGTCAAGATAACGATATTTAAGCCTTGTAAGCTCAGATGTCTGGCAATTCTCAACGATTTCAAACGGAGGAGTTTCACTCTTGCCGAGCACTCTCAGATCCTTTACATCGATTTCTATATCGCCTGTCGGGATATCCTTATTCTTTGATGAACGCTCGCGGACAACGCCCTTTGCCATAAGAACAAATTCACTTCTTGCCGCAAAAGCCTTTTCAAAAATTTCCTTATCTGTGTTTTCGTCAAATGCAAGCTGAACGATGCCCGTTCTGTCACGAAGGTCGATGAAAATGAGTGCGCCGAGGTCACGCTGACGCTGAACCCAACCTGCAACGGTTACTTCCTTGCCTGCATCTGTAATTCTGAGGTCGCCACAATAATTTGTGCGCTTCAAACCTGTCATAAAATCCATTACATTATGCCTCCCAAAAATTTGCTTAAATCAATTGCTTCGGAGTTACTTACCAAGTCCTGCAAATCACTTGCAGCATTTTGAAGCGAAAGCTCCATAAATGTATCTGCAAAGTCATCAATTGCAAGCTCAGTGATTTCACCTGTCTGCATATTTTTAACTTTAGCTATATTAGCTTTGATGTCATCCTCACCGATAACGGTTGTGAATCTTGCGCCGATCTTGTCAGCATATTTCATCTGAGCCTTAAGAGAACGGCCGACAACATCAAACTCTGCAAACATTCCTGACTGACGAAGCTCCGTTGCCATTGAAGCGGCTTTCAGAGACGCCTCTTCGCCGATGTTCGCAATATATATTTCGCACTTCTTTGCTTCAGGAAGGTTGATACCCTGAGCTTCGAGCAAAAGAAGAAGTCTTTCAATACCCATACCGAAGCCAAGCGCCGGTACATGAGGGCCGCCGATTTCTTCAACAAGTCCGTCATAACGACCGCCTGCGCAAACTGCGCTCTGCGCACCAAGAGAATCAGTAAGGAATTCAAAAACTGTTCTCGTATAATAATCAAGTCCTCTTACGATGTGGGGATTGACCTCGTAAACGATACCCATATTATCAAGGTACATCTTTACCTTTTCAAAATGGTCTTTACATTCATCGCAAAGGAAATCAAGAATAATCGGGGCATCTGCCGCAATTTCGTGGCAGATAGGGCTCTTACAGTCAAGAATTCTCATCGGATTTCTGTCCAGTCTGTCAAGGCAGGTTCCGCAAAGCTCGCCCTTGCGCGATTCGAAATAAGCTTTGAGCGCCGCGTGATATTCCTTGCGGCATTTAGGACAGCCGATTGAATTTATTTCAAGGCGGATTCTGTCAATTCCGAGGAAACCGAATACTTCATTTGCAACAGAGATAACCTCTGCATCAGCCGCAGGAGATGCTGTGCCGTAGCACTCGATTCCGAACTGGTGGAATTCACGCAGTCTGCCTGCCTGAGGCTTTTCGTAACGGTAGCAGGATGTTATGTAGCTTACCTTCTGAGGCATAGCCTCGTTGGTAAGGCCGTGTTCAAGGAAAGCTCTTGCCGCGCCTGCCGTTCCTTCGGGACGAAGGGTAATTGAGCGGCCGCCTTTATCTTCAAAAGTATACATTTCTTTCTGCACGACATCTGTTGTATCGCCGACAGAACGGGTGAAAAGCTCAGTATGCTCGAAAACGGGAGTTCTTATTTCTCTGAAACCGAACTCGTTTGCAATCTCAAGCACAGTTCTTTCCACAAACTGATTTTTGTGGCTGTCTGCTGGTAGAACATCAAGCGTTCCCTTGACAGCTTTTGTTATTAATGCCATAGAAAAATCTCCTTGTTTATCGAAAAAATACCAACAAAATCAATGTCGGTAAACGCACCGAATAACCACCGACCGTTTTTAACAATCGGCAGTTATTCCTGCTGAAATTTTAAATTAATCAGTGCTTCGGGTTAACGATGTCTCTCCAATCGAGATCGCCTCTGTCAAGGCTATGGATAAGAGCCTCAGCCGTTGCAATATTCGTTGCTGCAGGTACATTATGCACATCGCAGATACGAAGCAGGCTGTTTACATTCGGCTCGTGCTCCTTCGGATCGAGAGGATCGCTGAAAATAAGAAGCATATCAATCTCATTACAAGCAATAAGCGAGCCAATCTGCTGGTCGCCGCCCTGAGCACCGCACAAAAATCTTACGATTTCAAGACCTGTTGCGTCAGCTACGAGCTTACCTGTTGTACCCGTTGCAAAAAGCTTGTGTCGGCTCAAAATACCGCAGTACGCAATGCAAAACTGGGTCATAAGTTCTTTTTTCGCATCGTGTGCAATAATTGCAATGTTCATATTATACCTCCATTTAATATTTTGAAAAATCCATTATATCTTTTCTTCTGTTCCAGTCTGATTTTGGATTTGAATAATATTTTATATATGCTTCATCCAAATCATCAGTAAATTCCTTTAATTCCTCGCTACTTAACGCAACTATTTCGATACCGACCTTGTGTTCTTCCGTATTATAAAGGTTCGGTATTGCAAAAACAACAAAAACAGCACATATGCATATCAACAAAGAAATTGCAATAACCATACCCTTTTTGCCGTTTAAAAACTTAATTTTCTTAACAAAACCGGTGTTTTTAATATCTTTAAACAGTATCAACGCTGAATAAACCTCAAAAAGAATAATCATAAACAGCATAGGTAAGCAAGTTCTGAAATAACTCTTTCCTGCTACAGACATCATAATCTGTGACCCAAAACCTAAAATAAAAAATACAAAAGGCATAATGTCTGATTTTTGCTTATATATCAAAACCGTTGCTAAAAGAAATACTGCAAAATAGATAAACACATAAACTAACCATAACACAAAAAATATCATATTTACTTTTTGTGGAAACGCTATGTTGAGACCTAAACCTTCATTTAACACAGATATACCTTTAATACCTATGTTAAAAAAGGTCAAAATCCATAAAATTACGATTGCCGGTACACTAGCTTTGTCCAGAACATTGTTAATTTTTCTATGTTTCAGAACCAAATAACTAATCAAAATGGTTGTTGGTATAATCACAGTAAAAAGATTTGTATTTCCGAACCAGTTTTCTTGAAGAATTGTAATAATGTTTTCTATCAATACTTTAATAGTAACCTCATTCTGCGTTTCTACTCTGGAAGATGTGCCGGGTGAAAATAAAACGGTTGCATATCCTGCCGCAGATATCAAACAGCAAACCAAATATCTGACTGACACTTTTCGCGCCCTGACAATATGCTCAAGCAATAAAATCACAAAAAAGCCAAAGGTCATCATTCCGACCTGTTCGGTAGTTGCTCCGCAGATAAAACCGATTGGAAAAATCCATTTTGATTCAGGATTACGCCTGACTAAAAACATCAAACCTATAAGCATCATCGTAGGAATAAAGTAGTTAAACGATCCCGAAACCCAAAAAACAGATTCATTCCAAATGCACGGATTGATTCCAAAAAAACACAACGCTGATAATAGAATAGCTTTTGTATAATCCGATTTGTCATTAACTGTAATTCTTGAACTGACAAAACAAAAAATATAAACCAACAAACCTGTAAAAAGTTTCCATATTAAAAACCCGAAATCATACCTGAGCATCATCATTTCCATAAAATGAATCAGCGTTCTTCCGTTGTAACTCGTTACATGCCATTTTAAAAATTCTACTATCTGATCAAAACCGCAAACACCTGCTTGTTTATAGGTGAAATCATCACTAAACAATTCGACATTCAGAGAAACGCATACCGTGGAAACAAAAATTATAATAAAAGTACAGATATCGTAAAACTTATTAGCTACCGGTTTAATTCTAGTTTTATTTGTTTGCTTAGCTACATTCGACAAATCCCTCACCCTTTTACTTTATTATTCCTTTTCCTGTGTCGCTTCAGCAGGAGCCTCTGCATTCTCTGCCGCTTCTGCTGTTTCTGCATTATCCTCTGCATCTTCATGCTCAACGGGAGTAATTGTGATAAGCTTTTCGCCCTCAGTAACTCTCATTACGCGAACGCCCTTTGACGGACGGGCAAATGTGCTGATTGAATCTGCAGGGATACGGATAATAATACCGTCTGATGCAATAAGAATAATATCGTCATCATCGCTGACGGATGTAACCGCAGCAATGTCGCCGTATTTCTCAACATGGTAGTTGATAAGACCCTTACCGCCTCTTGACTGAACACGGTAGTTGTCAAAATCGCTCTTTCTTCCGTAGCCTGTCTCGCTGACGGTAAGAATTGTCTTGCCCTCTTCAACAACGGTCATACCGACAACTTCGTCGCCTTCCTTAAGCTCGATTGCCTTAACGCCTCGTGCTGTTCTGCCGATAGGACGGGCATCGTTTTCGTTGAAACGAATGCACATACCCTTCTTGGTTGCAACGATAAGGTCGTCGTTACCCGTTGTAGTTGTTACCCATGCAAGCTCGTCACCCTCGTCAAGAGTGATAGCAAGAACACCTGCACGGCGGATTGATTTATACTCTTCAAGGCTTGAACGCTTGATGATACCATTACGGGTAAACATACAAAGATATCCGCTCTCTTCATCCGCAGCAGTAAAACGGATCATTGAAGAAACCTTTTCGTCTGCTTCAAGAGGGAGAAGATTGACAATGTTCATACCCTTGCTTGTTCTTGAGCCTTCAGGGATTTCATAGCCTTTTAGCTTGAATGTGCGTCCCTTTGTTGTGAAGAACGAGATGAAATCGTGCGTTGATGCGGTAAACATCGTCCTTACGATATCGTCTTCTCTTCTTGTCAGACCCTTGACGCCTCGTCCGCCGCGGCGCTGAGTCTGATACTCATTCATAGGAATGCGTTTGATGTAACCGAAATCTGTGAATGTGAATACGCACGTTTCTTCAGGAATAAGATCTTCAATATCAACCTCACCTGAAACATTAACGATTTCAGTACGGCGATCGTCGCCATACTTATCAGCAATTTCAAGAGCCTCTTCCTTAACAACGCCGAGAAGCTTTGTTTCGTCTGAAAGAAGGTCGAGGAAGTAAGCAATCTTCTCCTTGAGCTCACCGAGTTCATCTTCAATCTTAACTCTTTCAAGACCTGTCAACTGGCCGAGACGCATCTGCACGATAGCCTGTGCCTGAACATCATCAAGACCGAAGCGTTCCATAAGAGCTTCTTTACCTTCATTGATACTCTTTGAAGAACGAAGAATATTGATAACCTCGTCGATAAAATCAAGAGCTGTAAGAAGACCTTCAAGAATATGCGCTCTGTCCTGAGCCTTTTTGAGGTCAAACTGTGTGCGTCTTGTAACAACCTCCTGCTGGAAGTCGATATAATGACGCAAAATTTCTTTAAGAGTAAGAACCTTCGGCTCGCCGTTTACGATAGCGATCATAATTACGCCGAATGTTGTCTGAAGCTGTGTAAAAGAATAAAGCTGATTGAGAACAACCTGAGGATTAGCATCTCTCTTAAGGTCGATTGAAATATGCATACCTGCTTTTGAAGAATAATCGTTGATATCCGAAATACCTTCGATTTTCTTATCCTTAACAAGCTCTGCAATGCTTTCAATAAGTCTTGCTTTATTTACATTGTACGGAATTTCCGTAACTTTAATTTCAAATCTGCCGTTTTTCTTTTCAACGATTTCTGCTCTTGCTCTTACGATAACCTTGCCGCGACCCGTTGCATATGCTGCGCGAAGTCCTGCACGGCCCATAATGATACCGTGAGTCGGGAAGTCAGGTCCCTTGATATGCTCCATAAGATCTTCAAGAGAAGCATCAGGGTTATCAATAAGGCAGCACATACCGTTAATAACTTCCTTAAGGTTGTGCGGCGGAATGTTCGTTGCCATACCGACAGCAATACCCATTGAGCCGTTTACGAGAAGATTCGGGAAACGGGACGGAAGAACCGTCGGCTCTTTAAGTCTGTCGTCATAGTTAGTTGTAAAATCAATTGTATCCTTATCGATATCCGTAAGCATTTTAAGAGCCATCTTGCTCATTCTTGACTCAGTGTATCGATAAGCTGCCGGTGGGTCACCGTCAACTGAACCGAAGTTACCGTGACCGTCAACCAGCATATATCTCATTGAGAAATTCTGCGCAAGACGAACCATTGCGTCGTAAACAGATGCGTCACCGTGAGGATGGTAACGACCGAGAACGGAACCGACGGTGTCCGCACATTTACGGTATGCCTTATCCGGAGTAAGATTGTTCTCATACATCGTGTAGAGAATACGGCGATGAACGGGCTTTAGACCGTCTCGGACATCGGGAAGCGCACGGGAAACAATAACTGACATTGAATAGTCCAGGAACGATTTCCTGACTTCCTTGTTGATGTCTACATTATATATCTTTGTTTCGGCGAGATTGGCTTTAAAATCTTCGTCGTTATGTGTAATTTCTTTAGCCATGTGTCAATCCTCCTCCTTTCTTATACATCGAGATTCTGGACATACTTGGCGTTCTTTTCAATAAATTCACGGCGAGGCTCAACCTTGTCACCCATAAGGATTGAGAAGGTTTCGTCAGCTTCCATAGCATCCTCAAGAGTTACACGAAGCATAATTCTCGTCTTCGGGTCCATTGTAGTCTCCCAAAGCTGGATGGGGTCCATTTCACCAAGACCCTTGTAGCGCTGGATATCGCATCCGCCGCCGAATTCTTCAATTTTTTCATCTCTCTCTTCATCAGAGAAAGCGTATGCAAACTTCTTACCCTTAGTGATTTTGAAAAGAGGCGGCTGTGCAAGGTACACATGACCCGTATCAATAAGAGGGCGCATATATCTGAAGAAGAATGTCAGAAGAAGAGTTCTGATATGAGCACCGTCGACATCGGCATCGGCCATAATAACAACTTTGTCATATCTCAACTTTTCTATATCAAACTCGTCACCGATACCGGTACCGAGAGCTGTAACAACAGGAATAAGCTTTTCGTTGGAAATAACCTTATCAAGGCGCGACTTCTCAACATTGAGCATTTTACCCCAGAGAGGAAGGATTGCCTGGAACTGTCTGTCACGGCCTTCCTTTGCCGAACCACCCGCAGAGTCACCCTCTACGATGTAGAGTTCAGTACATTCTGAGCTTTTTTCTGTGCAATCAGCAAGCTTGCCCGGAAGAGAATTACTTTCAAGAACGCCCTTACGCCTTGCGAGGTCACGAGCCTTTCTTGCAGCTTCTCTTGCTCTTGAAGCGTCGAGTGCCTTTGTGAAAATAGCCTTTGCAACTGAGGGGTTTTCCTCAAAATATGTCATAAGCTTTTCGTAAACCATTGCGGAAACGATGCTTGTGATTTCAGTATTACCGAGCTTACCCTTAGTCTGTCCTTCAAACTGAGCCTCGGTAAGCTTTACGCTGATAACGGTAGTAAGACCTTCACGGACATCTTCACCGGAAAGCTTCTTATCGCCGTCTTTGAGTATGCCGTACTTTTTACCGTAGTCGTTAAAAACTCTTGTAAGAGCTGTTTTGAAGCCTGTTTCGTGCGTACCGCCGTCGATAGTATTAACATTGTTTGCGAACGAGAGAATAACCTCATTGTAGCTGTCGTTATACATCATCGCAACTTCAGCATACTTATCGTCCTTTGAAGCTGAGAAATGAATCGGCGGAGTATGAAGAGGAGTCAATGCACGGCTTGTGTTGATATACTCAACGAAGCTTGAAAGACCGCCTTCATAGCAGTAAACCTTTTCAACAATATTTTCAGGGTCACGCGAGTCAGTCAATGTGATTGAAAGGCCGGCATTAAGAAATGCGGATTCGCGGAGTCTTCTTTCAAGAATATCAAACTCATATTCAACAGTCTCCGTAAAGATTTCGGGGTCAGCCTTGAAACGGATGAGTGTACCCGTCTCGTTTGTATCGCCGATAACTTTCATATCGGACACCGCATTGCCTCGTGAAAACTTCTGATAGTGAATATGTCCGTCACGGGAGACCTCAGCCTCCATCCACTCGGAAAGAGCGTTAACAACCGAAGAACCAACACCGTGAAGACCGCCCGAAACCTTATATCCGCTGCCGCCGAACTTACCGCCTGCGTGAAGCACCGTAAGAACGACTGTAAGGGTCGGTATACCCATTTTATCGTGGATTGCTACAGGGATTCCTCGTCCGTTATCGCGGACGGTGATGATGTTATCCGGAAGAATTTCTACTTCAATATGAGTGCAGAAGCCTGCAAGAGCTTCGTCAATCGAGTTGTCAACTATTTCATAAACCAGGTGATGAAGACCTCTGGGGCCTGTAGAGCCGATATACATACCCGGTCTTTTACGAACAGCCTCAAGGCCTTCAAGAACCTGAATCTGGTCAGCTCCGTATTCTTCGGTAACTGCCGTATTCATTGCCTCTTCAAGCATTGATTCGTCTGTAACATCTGCTGTTACCGGCTGAATTTCAACTTTTTCTTCGTTAGCCACGGTTAATTACCTCCGTTCAACTGATTCGCCATAAATCCGCCCATCTTCTTTCTCTTCTTCGGCTTATAGAGCGGCGGATGCTCAAGCTTTGCTCTTGTTGATGATGATCTTCTGAGAATTTTATTGGCTTCGATAACAAAAAGCATCATCTCGTCCATATAATCTACGCAATTTGCAAGGAGAGTTTCGTCGTCATAAAGTGAGCCGAGAATCGTAACAACGATAACACTCTGCACCTGATTTGTTCCGTCATTGTAAACCTCATTGAGCATATTAAAAAGCTTCTTCATCTGCTGAGGATTATTACTCTTTACCGTTGCACGGAAGCATTCGTTACCGTACTTTGTGAAAAACTCATCAGCAAGGAATTCGCCGTATTTCTCAATATTCTGCTTGTAAGCCTCTCTGAGATCGGGATAAATCTGAATAAAACGGCTGCCGAGAGTTACAAGGTCATAGTAAACCGCACCGCTCTTTGCCGCTGCCTTTGAAACGGGCTGAGGAAGCTTCTTTGATTTTTCCTTTTTGCCGTACACATCATTTATGCAATCGCAGAATTCGTTTACGACATATCTGATATCTTTATCATCAACAGTTTCAATGTTAAAGAGAGTTGTTGAGACTTTTTTATAATCTTCTTCGACTGCGTTCTCCGCCTCTGCAACAGAGCAGAAAAGAGATATTTTTCCTTCGAAAAGCTCTATCTTTGCCGAGCCCTTTTTGCCGCCGTAGAGAATGGTTGTGCAACCGTTTTTCTCCGTTATCGCAAGATCGCCCTTTTCTGTACCGTTGGGGACAACAACGGAAAATCCGTTGTTATTCATCGTACCTTCTACGCCCCTCATAATCATTGAAATGACCGTTTTAAATTCCATATTTCGAAGCTCCTTATGCTATAATTATAATACTAGTCAATAATTAAAGTAATTATATCATAATAATAGCGTTTTGTCACTATTTTTTTGCATTAAATTTTCACTTTTTGAACCCTTAAAAACCTTGATTTTTCTTGACTTGAACCAAAAACTATGCTAGTATGTTAAATTGACTAATAATGCAAATGGAGATGTTGTAAAATGAAAAACGCGCTCATAATTTTCGGCGGTGTTTCAAGCGAACACGATGTATCCGTCGTTTCCGCAAAATCAGTTATTGAAAACACTCCCCGA
This sequence comes from Clostridia bacterium, assembly GCA_017625835.1. Taxonomy (GTDB): domain Bacteria; phylum Bacillota; class Clostridia; order Oscillospirales; family Acutalibacteraceae; genus CAG-488. Next base: position 38,614 of record JAGAKF010000086.1, on the reverse strand, counting down.
GATAAATATAACATCATTATGCTCGGCATAAGCAAGGACGGCCGCTGGTTCAGATACGACGGCGATGTTGCAAATCTTCCCGATGATAAATGGCTTGAAGACACCGAAAATCTTACAAAAGCAGTCCTCTCACCGGACAGAAATGACCACGGTCTTATCGTCTTTGAGGACGACGGTGCAAAGGTTATTCATATCGATGTTGTTTTCCCCGTACTTCACGGAAGAAACGGCGAAGACGGTACAATTCAGGGCTTTATGCAGGTTGCAGGCATCCCCTATGTAGGATGCGATATGCTCTCATCTGCTTGCTGTATGGATAAAATTATGACAAATACACTTGCCGACGCCGCAGGTATTCCCCAGGCGAAGTGGATAGGCTTCAACTCTTACGATTACGGCAAAGAACCTGAAAAATACATCGAAAAGGCTGCCGACTACCTCGGCTTCCCTATTTTCGTAAAGCCCGCAAACGCAGGTTCATCCGTCGGTGTAAGCAAAGCAGACAGTAAAGAGGCTCTTGCCGCCGCAATCGAAAAGGCCTTCAGAGAAGATTCAAGACTCGTCCTTGAAGAAGGCATTGACGGCATTGAGGTTGAATGTGCAGTTATGGGCTATGACGAGCCTGTTGCATCAGTCTGCGGTGAGGTTGTCCCCTGCAACGATTTCTACGATTACGAAGCGAAGTATGTTAATCCCGCAAGCGAGCTTCATATCCCCGCAAGACTTTCTGACGAAAAGCACGAGGAAGTCCGCGCGGCGGCAAGAAACGCTTACAAAGCTCTCGGCTGCGGCGGTCTCGCAAGAGTTGACTTCTTCGTTCGGAAATCTGACGGTCTTGTTATGCTCAACGAGCCGAACACCATTCCCGGTTTCACATCAATCAGTATGTATCCGAAAATGTTTGCCGCCTCAGGCGTCCCCTACACTGAGCTTATAGACAGACTTCTTACTATCGCAATGGAGAGATGGAACGGATGAACTGCCTTATAACCATTCACGATTATCACGATGTTCAGGGACAGCGAGAAAAATCCGAGCTTACGACAACCGCAGAAATTTTCGGTACTGCTGACGATTATTCCGTTATTTATAAGGAGCAGTCTGAGGAGCTTATGGGTTGCACAACGACGATACGGGTCGAAAATTCTAACCGTGTTACCGTTTCGCGTAAAGGAGCATATAACACGGAGCTTAAAATGGAGAAGGGCAAGCGCAACCTCTGCTGTTACAACACACCCGTAGGTCAGATTATGATGGGGGTTTTTACATCTTCTGTCCGTTCTGAATTCAAAGAGAACGAAAAAATCGTTCTTGATTTTTCATATTCGCTCGATTTCAACAACGAGCTTCTCAACAAAAACAGAATCAAAATCACCGCTAACTTTAAGGAGGTAAGCTGATGTCTTATATTGTTAATAAAGTTCAGGAACAGCTTAAAAACGCAGTTTATTCAGCAGTTGAAGCTGCTGTTAACAACGGTGCATTTGCACAGATGCCGACGGCAGAATTCAAGGTTGAAATCCCTGCAGACCGCGCAAACGGCGATTTTTCTGCAAATGCCGCTATGGTTTGGGCAAGAGAGCTTCACTCTGCTCCGAGAAAGATTGCAGATACAATTATGGAAAACATCTCTCTTGACGGTACATATTTCCTTCGTGCGGAGGTTGCAGGCCCGGGATTTATGAATTTCTACCTCAGCGACAGCTACTATGCAGACATCCTCAAGGATATCCGCGAAAAAGGCAATAACTACGGCCGTTCAGATTACGGTAAAGGAAAGAGAATCAATGTTGAATTTGTTTCCGCTAACCCGACAGGCCCGATGCATATGGGTAATGCAAGAGGCGGCGCCCTCGGTGACTGTCTTGCCGCAGTGCTTGATTACGCAGGGTACGAAGTGAGTCGCGAATTTTACATAAACGATGCAGGCAACCAGATAGATAAATTCGCACTTTCTCTTGATATCAGATATCAGCAGATTTATAAGGGTGAAGATGCAATCGAGCTTCCCGAGGACAGCTACCACGGCGAAGACATCAAAGTCAGAGCCCAGGAATTTGCCGATGTTTACGGCGATAAGTATATCGAAGCTCCCGAGGCAGAAAGAAGAAAGGCTCTCGTTGACTTCGCTTTGCCCAAAAACATCAAGGCTATGCAGGATAACCTTACAAAATACCGTATTGAATACGATACATGGTTCCACGAAAGCACCCTTCATAACGGTTCGGAGCTTAAAGACACTCTTGAGCTTATGAAGCAGAAGGGTCTTACTTACGAAAAGGACGGTGCTCTCTGGTACAAGAATATTGAAGTTCAGACAGCAAGACTTCAGAAGCAGGGTTACTCTCAGGAGGATATCGACAAGCTTGAGCTCAAGGACGATGTTCTCATCCGTGCAAACGGAAACCCGACCTATTTCGCAGCAGATATCGCATATCACCGTAACAAGCTTGCAGTCAGAAATTTTGACATCGCAATCGATATCTGGGGCGCTGACCACCACGGCCATGTTGCAAGAATGCAGGGTGCGCTCGATGCAATCGGCGTCGGCGGAGACAAGCTCGATGTTATTCTTATGCAGCTCGTCCGTCTTACCCGTGACGGTGAGGTTGTCCGTATGTCCAAGAGAACAGGTAAAGCCATCACACTTGTTGACCTTCTCGAAGAAATTCCTATTGATGCAGTCCGCTTCCTTTTCAATATGAGAGAGCCCGGTTCGCAGATGGAATTTGACCTTGACCTTGCAGTTGAGCAGAGCTCACAGAACCCCGTTTACTACTGTCAGTATGCACACGCAAGAATCTGTTCAATCATCAAAAAGCTTGAAAGTGAAGGTATTTCTGCCCGTGATTGCTCATCAGAAGAGCTTGAGATGCTCAAAGAAAGCGAAGAACGCGAGTTAATTCGTCATTTAGCGGGCCTTACAAACGAGATAGTTGTTGCCGCAAGGAATTATGACCCTGCAAAAATAACTCGTTATGTGGTCGATCTGGCAACGCTTTTCCACAAGTTCTATAATTCCTGCCGTGTTAACTGCGAGGATGAAAAACTTATGCAGGCAAGACTCTACCTCTGCATCTGCGTTAAAGACACTATCAAAAACATCCTTGAAATGCTCAGAATCACAGTTCCCGAGTCAATGTGATGAATCAATAACAAAAAATTCAAGCCGTTGTAACCATTTAATGGTCACGACGGCTTTTCTGTTACTTTTAGACCCCAAACTGTAACCATTTTTAACCAAAAAAACCTTGAATGTTACCAAAAAAAGGAGTATGTTTAAGCCACAGATCAGAAATCTGAAAAACAAAGGGAGAGGTTATTATTATGAAAGGTATCTCTAAAAAAATCTTAGCAATCATTATTGCGGCAATCTTAACAATGTCTGTGTTTGCAGTAAGTGCAACTGCATACGAGGACGACTACAGCGAGGATGATTATTTCTACACCTCGATGATTCAGGACGGCATTTACTACGATCTCACCATCAGCAACGAATATTCATACGCCACCGTTTCCGGCTATGAGCTTGACGAGGAAGGATATCCCACCCTCGACGCCTGCGTAACAATCCCAGAAACAATCCTTTATGAGGATATCGAGGCAACAGTTACAGAAATCGGCTTTATGGCTTTTGCTGATTGCTACGATATCAGAGAAATCGTTCTTCCCGAAACGATCGATTGCATTTACGATTACGCTTTTTCAGGCGCTTCACACCTTGAGAAGGTAGTCATCCCCGAAACAGCAATGTTTGTTTATTTCGGCGAAGGTGTTTTTGAATACACACCCGTTCTCGGCTACTTCGCAGAAAACTCTGACAACGGCGAAATAATTCTCGGCCAGAATGTTCTTTATGCTTACCTCGGAAACGAGAAATCCTATACCGTTCCCGAAGAAATTGATTTCATTGCCGATTACTGCTTCTTTATGTCAGGCATCGAAGAAATCACACTGACCGATAATATTTATTCTATCCCCTCTTTTGCATTTGCAAGCTGCAGAAATCTTAAGGAAGTTACGATTCCTGACAGCGTTACGGATATCGCAACGGGTGCTTTTGCCGATTGTTCAAACCTCAAAGAAGTCAACCTTGGCGACTCACTTGAATACATCTATGTTGACGCTTTCAAAAACACAGCTATTGAAGAAATCTATCTCGGCAGCTCTATCTTTGATGTAGCCGGCGCATTCAACGAATGTAACAGCCTCAGCAAATTCATCATCAGCGAGGATAATGAAAATTATCATTTTGACGGCGACGCTCTTTATTACACTTATTCATACGAAGATTATGACGGCACCGTTTATACAGAATCATATCTCGAGCATTTCATCCGTACATCAGACCAAACCAGCTTCACCGTTCCCGAAAGCGTTACTGTAATCGGTGCATATGCTTTCAACGGATGCAAGAACCTTAAAGAAGTCATTCTCACCGCACCCGTCGAAGTATGGGAATACGCATTCACAAACAGCGGAATCGAAAAAATTGATTTTTCAAAAGTATCATATGTCGGTTACCATTCATTCAGCGGATGCAAAAACCTGACATCGGCCGATTTGAGCAATGTTTACAGTATTGACTCTTCAGCTTTTGAAAACTGCGAAAAGCTCAAAGATGTAACCTTCGGTTCAGACATCGCTTTCATCGGCGGTCTCGCCTTTTCAAACACGGCAATTACGGAAATTTCCATCGGCGGTGATTATTGCGAAGTTTTTGAAAGCGCATTTGCAAACTGCCCGTCTCTCAAAAGAGTTAACTTCAACGATGGAGTAGGCGCAATTAACGAATATATCTTTGCAAACTGCCCGTCTCTTGAAAGAGTTTACATTTCCAAAACCGTTGAATACATTGCAGAAAACGCCTTTAACGGTTGCCAAAATGTTACATTTGAGCTTGTTAAGCATTCGGCAAGTTCAGACACTATGGTTGATTACGCTGAGGACGAAAACAACGATGTTACAAATTATGAATTTGTTGATAAACTTGGCTTCTTCGAAAGAGTTGCGATTTTCTTGTCAAATATTTTTACTCAGATTTTTGACTTCCTCTTCGGTTGGATCAGCAGAAATATCGCAATCATTTAAAATATACTAACAGCAAATAAGCCTGTTGCTTTTCAGCAACAGGCTTCATTTTTATTCGTTTACGGAGAATTTTTCAATCGCTTCGCGGATTTTTTCAGCTCCCTCTCCATTCTGTGCTGAAAAAGGAATCGCTTCAACATCGCCAAACTCCGCAAGCTCTTCCTTAATAGCTTCAAGGCGTTTATTCCTCTCGGTTTTGTTGAGCTTATCACTCTTCGTCATCACAACGATGAAGCTGAAGCCTGCATCCTTGAGAAAGCGCATCATATCAAGGTCATCCTTCGTCGGCGGATGGCGCATATCCGTCAGTTGAACGACCAGACGGATATTTCTTCCTGAGTTGAAATAACCCTCCATAAGGTCTGCCCAGCGTTTTTTCTCGTTGAAATTAACCTTAGCATAGCCGTAACCGGGAAGGTCAACGAGCTTCACACCGTCACAGTCAAAGAAATTGACAGTAACCGTCTTCCCCGGAACGGAGCTGACGCGCGCAAGATTCTTTCTGTTAAGAACCTTATTGAGCATAGAGGATTTGCCGACATTCGAACGCCCTGCAAAGGCAATTTCAACAGCCTCGCTTTTCGGCAACTGAGCAGATGTACCGTAAGATGCTTCGTATTTAACCTTATCAAATCTCATAATCTGCCTCCTCAGGTTCTCATAATGTTATAGCCGACCTTCTTTTCCGTCGCCATTGCCGCAACTGCTTTTTTACCATCATTCTTCTTCACAAGTGCGTTTTCAAAAACATCGTCAAGGCTGGCAGCAGAAACAAACTCTATTGAATTCTTTACCTTTAGGTCAACCTCAGCAAGGTCAGGCACATTCTTTTTCGGGATAATAACTTTTCTGATGCCCATACGGTACGCCGCCATTGTCTTTTCACGAAGACCGCCGATAGGCATAACTCTTCCTCGAAGGGAGATTTCACCCGTCATCGCCGTATAACTGTCAACAGGAGTATCTGTCAACGCAGAGAGCAAAGCAGTTGCCATCGTCACACCTGCAGACGGGCCGTCCTTTGGTACCGCACCCTCCGGCACATGGATATGAATATCTTTTTCTTTATAGAAATTCGGATTAATTCCGTATTTTTCAGCTCTGCTTCTGATAAAGCTGATTGCGGCCATAGCAGATTCCTTCATAACATCACCCAGTGAACCTGTAAGCTCAACCTTGCCCGTACCGTCAAGCACTGCAACCTCGACCTGAAGCATTTCGCCGCCGACACTTGTCCACGCAAGCCCGTTAACTACGCCGACTGCATAGTCCTCATCAATCGTTTCGGGCATATATTTTTTCGGTCCGAGCATTTTTTCAAGACTAGTCACCTTAACCGAAACAGCTTTCTCCTCACCTGAAACAATAGCCGCCGCGCCCTTTCTGCAAAGAGCTGCAATCTGCTGTTCAAGGCGTCTTACACCTGCTTCACGGGTATAACCGTCAATAACATCTCGCAGAGCCTTATCGTTGATTTTAAAGGTTTTTGCATCAAGTCCGTGAAGCTTTACCTGCTTGGGTACGAGGTGTTTTTTAGCGATATTGAATTTCTCCTCGTGAGTATAGCTTGGAAGCTCAATGACCTCCATTCTGTCAAGAAGAGGCGCAGGAATCGTTGATTTATCATTAGCCGTCGTAATAAACATAACCTTGCTCAGGTCAAACGGCATATCAATATAGTGATCTGTAAAGGTTGCATTCTGCTCGCCGTCAAGCACCTCAAGAAGCGCCGATGACGGGTCACCTTTATAATCAGAGCCGAGCTTATCAATTTCATCAAGAAGAATAATCGGATTTCTGGTGCCTGCTGATTTTACGGCAGAGATAATTCTGCCCGGCATCGAGCCGATATAAGTTTTTCTGTGACCTCTTATTTCAGCCTCATCGTGAACACCGCCGAGAGAAACACGGGAAAATTTTCTACCCATAGCCTCGGCAACACTCTTCGCGATCGATGTTTTACCGACACCCGGAGGGCCTACGAAGCAAAGCGTCTGACCGTAGCCGCCGTCTGAAAGCTTTCTGACAGCAAGAGCTTCAACAATTCTCTCTTTGACCTTCTCCATTCCGTAATGGTCACGGTCAAGCACCTTTTTTGCATTTGCAATGTTAAGATTATCCTGAGTAAGCTTGTTCCACGGCAGGTCAATGCAGGTTTCGATGTAAACTCTGCTGACCGTAGCTTCAGGAGAGGTCGGCGCCATTCTTTCAAGGCGTGCACACTCCTTAAGAAGTTTTTTCTCACTCTCTTCATCAAGAGCAAGAGCCTTGATTTTCTCTCTGAAATCTTCACATTCATCAAGAAGAGAGAGCCCGTCATTCAGCTCGTCGGAAATAACTCTCATCTGCTCGTGAAGATAATACTCGCGCTGGCTTTTATCGATATTTTCCTGAACTTTCCTGTTTATATCGTTTTCAAGGCGCATAAGGTCGCCCTCTTTTGCAAGAAGGCAGCAAACCTTTTCAAGCCTGCGAAGAGGATTGACCTCGTTGAGAATAGTCTGGCGCTTCTTATATTCGAGCATTATATTGCCTGCGATATAATCGGCAAGCTCACCTGCTGAATTTTTCTCAAGAACCTCAAGGATGAGATCACCGGGCATCTGCGGAGCGACATCCGCATAATCTTCAAAGAAATCCTTTGTCTGCCTTACGAGTGCAATTTCATAATCCTTGTCTTCAGCCTTTATTGCCGTACTTTTTCTCGTCTTTACATCCGCAATGAGATACGGCTGAGTCTGCAGCATATCAACGAGAGCCGCGCGATAGAGACCCTCAACTGAAATTCTGATCGTATCGCTGTTAGGCATTTTAAGAATATGGCTGATTCTGGCAACCGTACCCATTTTAAAAATCTGGTCAAATTCAGGCTCATCATCGCGCACATCCTTCTGCGCAACAAGAAAAACCTCTCTCGTATCTGCCATTGCGGCCTTTATCGCATCTATTGAGCGTTGTCTGCCGACATCGAAATTCAGCGTCATCCCGGGGAAAATAACAAGACCGCGGAGAGCCACCGTCGGCATAACTTTATAATCATTCAATCTGTTCAAAAAATCAACTCCAAAAATATATGGAGTCATTATACATTAAATTTCTCACTTTTTCAACCTAAAAACTTTGTATGTACTGTTGTAAATTGTCAAAAGTGGTGATAAAATAAAGTTAATTACAATAAAGAGAGTTATTTATGGAAAAACACCAGCTTATTGAAAGAAGCATTATCAAAAAATACCGTAAAACTATATGGAACAACTTCGTTGCCGCAATCAAGGATTATCAGCTAATTAAACCCGGCGACAAGATCGGCGTCTGCATTTCAGGCGGAAAAGACTCGATGCTCCTTGCAAAATGTATGCAACATCTGCAGAAATACAGCGATTTTGACTTCAGCGTTGAATACATCGTTATGGACCCCGGTTATCACGAAGAAAACAGACAAAAAATTATTGAAAACGCCAAGACCCTCGACCTGCCGATAACTGTTTTCAATTCTCCTATTTTCAACTCTGTTTCAAATGTCGGCGGCGGTTCACCCTGCTACCTTTGCGCAAGGATGAGGCGAGGCTATCTTTACAAGCAGGCCCAGGATATGGGGTGCAACAAAATCGCCCTCGGCCACCATTTTGACGATGCTATTGAAACAACGCTTATGAGTATGCTCTACGGTGCGGAAATAAAGACAATGATGCCAAAGCTCAAAAGCACAAACTTTGAGGGAATGGAACTCATTCGTCCTCTTTATATGGTCAGAGAAAGAGACATAATTTCCTGGGCAAGGTATAATGAGCTTGAGTTTATCCGTTGCGCTTGCAGCGTTACAAAAAAGGATGCCGAAACCTGCGACGGTTCAAAGCGACAGGAGATCAAGGAACTTATAAGAAAACTAACCGAAGAAAACGACAAGGTTGATATGAATATTTTCAGAAGCATTCACAATGTTAACCTTGCAACAATAATAGGCTACCGTGAACGAGACGGCGGTGATGTTCACCTCTTCACAGAGCATTATGATGAGAGCTGAAAAAATGATTTATTTTTTTGATGATTATGAGAATTTTTCCTGCGAAAATTTTTCGGATTTTCTTCCTGAAAAACGCAGAGAAAAATTTGAAAAATTGAAACTGAAAAGAGATAAAGAAAACTGCGTTGTTTCTTACCTTCTTTTGAAAAAAGCATTGAAATTTTTCGGCATTGAAAATTTTGAAGTTGTTATCGGCGAAAACGGAAAACCGTTTTTAAAGGATTGCGAAAACATCTTTTTCAATATCAGCCACACAGCCTCAGGCGTTGCCGTCGCCGTGTCCGAAACGCCCGTAGGTATTGATATTCAGGACATTCTTGAAGCAAAAAACGCAGTTATTGAGAGATGCTTTTCACAGGCGGAAAAAGAAACAATCTATTCTTCACCTTCACCCGAAAAAGAATTTACAAGACTGTGGACGCTCAAAGAAAGTGCTGTTAAATGCAACGCTGAAACCATAGGAAATTTAAAAAATTATTGCTTCGAAGAAAAAGAAAAAACTTTCGAAAAATACGGAAAAGTTTTTACAACTTTTGAAAGAAAAAATCTTTTTATTTCCGTCTGCGGAGAGAAAGAGTTTTTTAAAATAATTGAAATAAAAACGGAGGAACTTTTATGAGAATTTTATTTCAGGGTGACAGCATTACTGATGCTGACCGTAACAGAGACGACATCCACGACCTCGGAAACGGATATCCGAAATATGCCGCAAAATATCTTACGGACTATTTCCCGGGAATGGATTTTGAATTCATCGATTTAGGCATAAGCGGCGATCAGACCATCAACCTTGTCGAAAGGCTTGAAAAAGATTTTATTGATATACAGCCGGACATTGTTTCAATCCTCATCGGTGTTAATGATACATGGCACAGAGCAGAAAGCAGAGAATGGCTCCCGAACGAAGAATTTGAGAAGAGATACAGAACCGTTCTCGATGCAATCAAAAAGGAAACTAACGCAAAAATCGTTATGATTGAGCAATTCCTTCTTCCCGCTGAGGATAAGCTTTATTTCCGCGAAGACCTTGACCCGAAGATTCAGATCGTCCGCAAGCTCGCAAGAGAATATGCAGACCTCTTCATTCCTCTTGACGGAATCCTTGCCGCCGCTTGCGTCAAAACAGACTGGAAAGCCTTCTCAGAGGACGGCGTTCATCCGACATATTCCATCGGTGCAGATTTCATCGGTCATATCTATGCTGACTATGTATCCGAAGTCATCGAGGAAGTTCATTCACAGGCTGAATAAACGAAAATTTATAAAGGAAGAGGTCTTACGATTTCTTCCTTTTTTATTTGAAAAATTACTTTTAAAAAATGCAAATTTCTCAAAATTGCTATTGACAAGACTAAAAACATATGATATTATATTTGAGCATTCGGAGAGATACCGAAGTGGTTATAACGGAACGGTCTTGAAAACCGTCGTACGGCAACGTACCGTGGGTTCGAATCCCACTCTCTCCGCCACACTGAGTAAGACTTCCTTTCAAAGGAAGTCTTACTTGTAAAGAACAGAATATTTTGGTTTTGTTCACCAATGGAGGATTACTCAAGTGGTGAAGAGGCTCCCCTGCTAAGGGAGTAGGTCGGGTAACCGGCGCGAGGGTTCAAATCCCTTGTCCTCCGCCAGAAAAGCAACTATGATACTTTTAGTATCGTGGTTGCTTTTTTGTTTTACTTAAAGACAAGGAATTTGAAGCCCAAAAGAAAAATAAAAGCAACGAAAGTGCACACACGGTACTATCGTTGCTTTTGTGTTTATTGAAACTTATTTATCAAGAATTTTTAAAATTTCAGGGAACGGTTCGAGGCTTCGGCGAAGGATTGAGTGCATCTGCGCAATGGCAATTCCGTAATTGACAATCGGTACGCCTGCCTCCTGGGCTACTGCGATTCTGCGTTGCATTTCCTTTTCATTAAGCATACAGCCGCCGCAATGGACAACCAAAGAAAACTCTGAAATATCCTCGGGGAAGTCGCCGCCTGATGTGAAACGGAAATCCGGCTCGGACTGTGAATAATTTTTAATCCAGCCCGGCATTTTCACCGTACCGATATCGTTACACTGCCTGTGGTGCGTGCAGCCCTCGGAGATAAGCACCTTGTCCCCGTCTTTTATTTTCGCAAGCTTTGCAGCTCCGTCGACAAGTGCCGCAAGGTCGCCTTTGTAACGTGCAAAAAGAATCGAGAAAGACGTCAGCATTATGTCGTCGGGAGTATCCTTGGAAACTCTGCCGAAAGCCTGCGAATCTGTTATAACAAGCTTTGGCTTTACTGCAAGCGCTCTGAGAGTTGAAGTAAGCTCCGTGTCCTGACAGCAGACAACTGTGCAGTGCGCATCAAGAATATCGCGTATCGTCTGCTGTTGCGGCAGGATAAGCCTGCCTTTCGGCGCTGATTCGTCAATCGGCGTAACAAGCACAACAACGTCGCCGTCTTCAATAAGGTCAGCTACAATCTGCTTCTTGTTTTCTTTGGTTTTTGCAAGACTGCCGATTCTATCTTTCAACTCTTCGATATTTGATTTTTTAACCGCGCTGACGTAAATTGATTTTTCGTCGTCGCACGGAGTGTCTTTCAATAAATCCGATTTGTTGTAAACGATGAGATAAGGAATCTTACGTTCCTCAAAAAGTTTAATCAGCTCATTGTCAGCGTCTTCAAGACCTTTTTCACCGTCGACAACAAGAATTGCAACATCCGTCTTTGCAAGGATCTGCTTTGTCTTTTTGACGCGGAGTTCACCGAGGTCGCCTTCATCGTCAATGCCCGGTGTGTCGATTATCACAACAGGGCCGATCGGCAAAAGCTCCATCGCTTTCTTCACGGGATCCGTCGTCGTTCCCTTTACAGCCGAAACAACAGCCAGCTCCTGACCCGTTACGGCATTGACAACGCTTGATTTGCCCGCATTACGTTTGCCGAAAAATCCGATATGAACTCTTTCAGCGGAAACAGTATCGTTAAGTCCCATAACGAGCACCTCTCAGAATCTGAAATCTCTTCTGTTTGAATTTTTGATATCTCTGATATTATCTTCCGCAATCTGTCTTACTTTTTCCTTCGGGATTCTTGTAAGCTCTCTTTCGATAACCTCAAAGCCCTTTTCCTTTGTTTTCTCGGAAGCATAGTCCGTAAGGTATTCCGTAAGAGTCATAAGCGCATTCGGGTGGCAGCAGTTGAGAATCTGACCGCTCTTGCAAAGGCTCATAAAGCGGTCGCCCGTTCTGCCTTCGCGGTAACAAGCCGTACAGAATGACGGAATATGACCGTTTTCCATAAGCCAGTGAACAACTTCATCGAGTGTACGCTGGTCGGAAACGTCAAACTGCTCTGTGTCGTGCGGTCTTTCCTCCTGAGTGTAACCACCGACAGATGTTCTCGAACCGCCGCTAACCTGAGAAACGCCGAGGCGAAGAAGCTTTGAACGTACAGCTTCGCTTTCTCTTGTTGAAATAATAATTCCCGTATACGGAACTGCAAGGCGAATACAAGCCGTAATCTTTGCAAATGTTTCGTCAGAAATTGAGTTGTCGAAAGCATTGGGATCAATATCATCTGCGTGCTTGATTCGCGGAACGCTGATCGTATGAGGACCTACACCGTGAACAGCCTCAAGGTGCTCAGCGTGCATAAGAAGTCCTGCAAATTCATACTTGTAAAGCTCGAGTCCGAAAAGTACACCGAGGCCAACGTCGTCGATACCGCCTTCCATTGCTCTGTCCATAGCTTCCGTATGGTATCTGTAATCGCTCTTCGGTCCCGACGGATGAAGCTTTTCGTAGCTTTCCTTGTGGTAAGTTTCCTGGAAGAGGATGTAAGTACCGATTCCTGCATCCTTAAGCTTGCGGTAGTTTTCAACCGTTGTTGCGGCAATGTTTACGTTAACACGGCGGATTGCACCGTTTTTGTGGTTAACGCTGTAAATTGTGTTGATACATTCAAGGATATATTCAATCGGGTTGTTTTTCGGGTCTTCGCCTGCTTCAATTGCAAGGCGCTTGTGTCCCATATCCTGGAGGGCAATAACCTCCGCCTTGACCTCTTCCTGAGTGAGCTTCTTTCTTTTGATGCACTTGTTCTGTCTGTGATATGGGCAGTAAACACAGCCGTTTATGCAATAGTTTGAAAGATAAAGCGGCGCAAAAATTACGATACGGTTGCCGTAGAATGCAAGCTTGATTTCTTCCGCGATTGCATAGATTTTTTCAAGCACCTCGGGATCCTCGCACGCAAGAAGCACAGAAGCTTCACGGTGAGAAAGACCACTGCAGACGCAACCTGTCTCCGTCTTTTTCGGACGTGCTTTTTCAAGGATTTCGTCAATAAGCTCGCGGTTGTTTTTGTTTGCTTCCGCGTATTCGAGTGTCGCAAGAATTTCACCGTCGTTTATAAATTCTTCAGCTTTTAATGATTTAGGATTATATTCAGCCATTATTATTCCTTCTTTCTTATTTCTTTATATCACCACGGTCGGTCACAATTCTGTATCCGATCGATTCAATTCGCTTTGCAAGGTTTGCTTTGCTCTGCGCAGATTCGTTTCCGTCGGAGAGCTTGTTGTTATAAAGCTCGTATTTCTTCCTGACCGAAGTCGGTGAAAGATTCGGCATTACAACATTTGCGCCCGCAAGAATCCCCTTTTCACGTCCGTTTCCGTCAATCGTACCGAGTGCTGTTGTCGACGGCAGAAGTACCGCAGGATGAATCAAGCGTATTATTGACAAAAGATAGCAGGTAAGCTCTGCCGAGCCACCTTTTTCGTTCGCAAACGGAGTATCTTTATGGGGCACAAACGGTCCGATTCCACACATATCGGGTTTGAATTCTTCAATAAATTTCAAATCCTTCGCAATCATTTCCGTTGTCTGGTACGGCGAACCGACCATAAACCCGCAACCTGTCTGGAAACCGATTTTTTTAAGAGTTTTCAGGCAGTTCATCCTCGTTTCAAACGACATTTTTTCAGGATGAAGCTTCGCATAGTGTCCGCTGTCTGCCGTTTCGTGACGTAAAAGATAACGGTCGGCACCTGCCTCATAAAGTTTACGGTAGCTTTCCTCGCTCCTTTCACCGAGTGAAAGGGTGACCGCGCAGTCGGGGTATTTTTCCTTGATTCTGCTTACGATTCCGCAAAGGAGCTCGTCGCTGTAAAAAGCATCTTCACCGCCCTGCATAACAAAGGTACGGAATCCAAGCCCGTAACCTTCGTCGCAACATTCAAGAATCTCTTCTTTTGTAAGGCGGTAGCGGTCGCAGTTTTTATTCGAACGTCTTATTCCGCAGTAAAGACAGTCGTTTTTGCAAAAATTGCTTATTTCTATAAGTCCGCGGATAAAAACGGTATTGCCGTAAATCTCGCGACGGACTTTGTCCGCTTTTTCTCTGAGAAGCTGTGCCGATTCTTCGGTTCGGTTCTCAATCAGGCAAACATACTCGTCAAGCGACAGAGAATGTTCTGTTTCAAGCTTTTCAATTAAACTCAAAAGTTTATTCATTCGTAATCACACCCGAATAGGCTGTTTTAACGCTGACGCCTTCAAGTCTGCCGATCTTACCCGAAAGGGCCGCTATCGTATCCTGAGGCGCATCAATCGCGATGCTTATGATATTTATATTCTTACGGCGGTAAGGGATACCCATTCTTCCGATGATATAGTCGCCGTAGTCGTGAAGAACAGAGTTAAGCTTTTCAACCGTCTCCCCTTTTTCCACGATAATGCTCATAACTGCAACTCTTGTTTCCATAACAGCCTCCAAAAAAATTACCGCACCCCGACAAAAAGGGTGCGGCAAGAGTAATCTTTTGAAAAAATTCAGCCGTCACCTTTCAGTCAGAACAGGGTGGAGATGGCTGAATTCTGCATGCCTAAAGACAATCATATCAAACCAATTTTCTAGGTTGAAATGCGACTGTGGCATCGTAACACAGCTAGTTACAGGAATTTAGGTGCATAGCAGTTTTGTAAGATAAAATTTTTTGTTTTGACGATGTCGAAACGGAAATTTTCTTCCAAAACCATGCAGCATTTAGCCATCTCTACCCTAACTTTATGTCAGGTACAAACTTTGTATAGTTATTATACTATATGTATTTCAAAAGGTCAATATTTAATTGTTTATTTTTTGTCAATCTTTTATTTCCACTTAAAGAATGTTGTTCCTGCGCCGATTTCAAAGTGGTATTTTGCAATGCCGAGATCAATTCTCGCATAGAATCCCAGAAGGGTTTTTGCTTCGACGTCGTTACCGTCAAGACAGAAAACAAATTTCTGCTGATTAACTGCCGTCGGCGCAAGCTGAACCGCTTCCATCGCCGTCCTGAACCATTCGGGCATCTCCGGGTTTTTGATTTTGCAAAGATCCTCAATCGGCTTCGTCGGGCGCGGATGTCCCTGAGTCTGACCGTAACCAAGGGCAATTACGATAATAAGTTTTTCGCCCTTCTTCGCTTCATAAACAACCTTTGATTTATTACAGGTCAGCGCAACCCAGCAGGTATTAAGCCCGAGCTGCTGCGCACGGAGAACGATCTTCTCTCCGTAATAACCACAAGCTTCTTCATCTTCCTTTTTGCCGACTACGGCTATGTAATCCGTACAGTTTTCAAACTTTCCGTAAGTTGCCATTCCCGAGCCGAAAGCCCCGGGTTCATTCAGCTGAAGCTGAAAGCTGACACCGCTTTTTTCATTACATTCAGCAATAATTTTTTGCAGCTCTGCAGCTGTTTCCTGATCAATTTTTCTGTCCGTATATTTTCGTACTGAGTGACGTGCAATAATAGCTTCATTAAGAGTCATAAACGCACCTCCCGTATAATATTTCGATTATAGCATATCAATATGTAAAAATAAACAGTTTTTTGTAAAACGAGAAAAACAAATTTACATTGAAAGAATTCGTTACATTTGATATAATATAGAAAAGTTTTCCGAGAGGAGATTGAATATGGGAATTTTTAAATCTATCGTTGCTGTTTTTACCGCAATTATCACTTTCTTCAGCACGGTATGGGACGCAGGAGTCGAACTCATTAACAACTATTCATTCACCGTAGACACAGCGGAGCTCGGTGAAGTACTAGCAAACCCCGTAAGCAACGTAAACGTATGGTCGTTGCAGGGCAATCCGTTTGTCGGCGTAAAAATAAACGAGGAGTACAACGTTTTCGAATTTGTTGAATACGTTCAGCTTATGCAGTGCTCGGGCGGTAACTCATACCGCGATCTCTTTATCGATCCGCACGACAGAACCGTTCTTGACGATTACAATTTCACTCCGCTTATTGAAAACTGTAAGGGTATTCTTCAGCTTGGCGCAAAGCCGATGCTCAAGCTCGGCAGTGTTCCTCTCAAATACTCCGCAAAGTCAAGCGAAGACGAAGACTTCGGAACAAACATCTATCCGCCCGACGATTACAACGTATATTACAACTATATGGTTGCGCTCGCACAGGCTCTTGTTGACGAATTCGGCAAAGAGGAGCTTCTTACCTGGCGTTACGGCGTTATGACCGAATACGAAAATGCTCAGTGGTTCATGGCAAACAGCGAAAACCCTGACGACGCTTTTGTTGAATACTGTAAGCTTTACGATTACACCGTTGCGGCACTTATGGAAGTTATCGGCAAGGATGTTTTCGTCGGCGCACACTCAATGACAGTTACCGAGGGACATTGGGACGAAAGACTTTTCATCAACCACTGTGCAAACGGCACAAACTATAAAACAGGCGAAAAAGGAAGCCGTATCTGTTACATTGCAGCCTCATTTTATGATATGAGACCGGGCGAAGAAACACACGGATTCACGATCAAGGAAACCATCGACCATTTGAGAGAAGCTGCGGAAGAAGCAGGACTTAAAAACCTTATTTTCGGCTTTGACGAAGGCAGAATTCTTTCAGGAAACAGCAGCGGAACAGTTGGTGCAGACCTTCTTTCCCGTACGGCAGGCTTCACCTACCAGGCGGCATACGACGCAAGAATGTACCGCACAATGTTCTATAATGATATAAACTATTTCTCTTCGTGGTACTACCTTTCAAACGGACTTCTCGACGGGAACCCGACCGTAAGCTATCACGTTGCAAAAAATGTTGCCAAGTTCAGCGACACAAAACTCGCAAGGACAAAGAGAACCTTGCGTGCTCTTCTTCCGAACATCGAAGTTGACGCTGTTTCCGCTTATGACGAAGAAAACGAAACTGTTCGTATTATGGCATACAACTTCAAAAATGATGTTGAATATGAGCGTTGCGCAAACCTTAAATTCAAGGTTAAAGTTCCGCAATTCGACTGCGACAAGGTTCAGGTTACCGCTTATGTAATCGACGACGATTGCAACTACTTTGACGAGTGGCAGGAGGACAGAATCAAATACGGCATCGGCGATGATTGCTTCGCATGGTCCCCCGATGACCCGTTGCTCGACAATCCGACAACTCTCAACGCAGACTGGGCAAGAGAAATTTACTTCACCGAGCTTAAGGATAAATACAAAGAATGTTCACGTCTTGATCCCGTAACTTCTGAGGCAGAGGTTAAAAACGGAAAGGTGAAGCTCGACATAACACTTGATCCGAATGCAGTTGTATTCTACGAAATAACACCCATTAAATAAAATCAGCCGTCAGCTTATTGCTGACGGCTTTTACTTTATAAAGTTGAATTAACAGTAGAAATAATTTTTGAAAGAAGCTTTTTATCAAAATTTTTAAATTCCGTAAGGTTTATTTTTCTTCCTGTCAGAGTCACAAACCACGTTGCAGATGCGGCAAAACGACCTATATCATACGTCAGGTGGTATCCGTCACGGCAAAGAGAAACTCCTCCGTTGCGATAATCAAATTCAGGCTCATTTTCACGAAGGTTCTGAACGACATCTCCCGTAGGAATAATTTTTACATTCAGCTTTTGGGCAACAGCCTTTGTTGCCTGCTGAATTTTCAGATACATTTCCTGCTGATTGCATCCGTAATTTGCAAAGCCCGGATGCTCGGCATCAATCTCATAAGCCCAGGTGCGGTGAAGATATACTTCCGCATTCGGAAGAGCCGTTTTCACTTTTGCTAAAAGCTCGGAAATATACGGTTCATAGCTTTCGGTAATTCCGCTTAAGTCGCTGACCTGCTGAAGGGTCACGATATCCCAGTCGTCGCGGTGAAGCGCTTCATTGATGCTGATTTTCTCCTCGGCATCGTTACCGTTTACCTGATAGTCATAAAAAGCATTGTTTTCTTTTTCATTTATCCAATGTGTTTCAAGACTGCAACCGCCGATGTAAAGATTCGCCGTCTGAATATCCACCCCCTGCGAAGCCGCAAGAGAATTAAGCCAACGGTGAGCATCCTCGGAAAAGCTGTTACCTATCGAAAGAATCTTCATTTTGTTTCACCCTCACGCTGTTTATCAAGCTTTTTGTTTCGGAAATAAAGAACCAGATCTGTTCCGACCATAAAAAGATTCAGGAAGTAAAAGAAAAGGACATACCACTTCTCCCCGAAAGATGCCATATAGGCTTCGTTAAGGAATTTGGACGCGATGCCCGCAATATATCCGAAGAAAATAAGGAGCAGAAAAGCGAGGCTCTTGCCTTTCGCCGTGCGTGCTTTGTACGATTTCATAACATTCATCGGCCACGAAGCACCAAAGCTGACAATCATAATTATCTCTAAAATTTCAGACATTATCTTCTTCCTCTCATTTAATCCTGCAGCCATTTAAGCTCGTTGGCAGGAATCATTATATAATTCTCTGCGCCGTCGCCGACACGCAGGTAAACGTTGCGTATACCTGCCTGAATAATCTGTCTTGCGCAAACGGGACAGGGTTTGGCATTGTGAACGGAATTGTCCGACGGATTTATTCCGACAAGATAGAGATCCGCACCGATTGTCTGCTGACGTGAGCAGTTCAGAAGCGCGTTCATCTCCGCGTGAACGGCACGGCAGATTCCGTAGCCTTCACCCTGATGCATATCTTTTTCTATACGCTTACAAGATCCGATTTCGCAGCAATTCTCAAAGCCTCTCGGCGAGCCGTTGTAGCCCGTTGAAATAACAACGTCGTCCTTGACAATTACTGCACCGTATTTTCTTTTAAGGCAAGTGCTTCGGTATGCAAAAACCTCGGCACAGTTCAGATAAGTATCAGGTTTTGAAACCCGACTGTTTTTCTCGGGATAAACCATAAGTTCACCTCAGTTAATTAAATTCCAAATGTCTTGCATCGTTGGCAAGCTCAAGCTTTATTCTCGGCTGACCGTTATCGATTATAAAACGGACAATGGTCACGCCCGTATTTTCCTGGCAGAAATTAAAATCTTCGCCGCTCGTTATTCCGCAGGCGGCTTTGATAAAATGATTATTAAAAGTTCCGTGTGCAAAGGCAATAACGTTTTCTTTCTCGCCGTATTTTCCACGGATTTCGCTGACGACATTCTTCGCTCGTTTCTGAACGTCCGAAAGTGTTTCTTCACCGTAAGTTCCGACTTCGTAAAGATTTTCCATAACCGTTATCGGTGTGTTGCGAAGCTCCGACAGCGGTGTTGCCGTCTGAATGGCGCGCTTTAAGGGGCTTGAAAGAATCGCATCAAACTTTATGTTTCTAAGGCGCAGAGCAAGAAGCTCCGCTTGCTTTTGCCCAAGCTCGGTAAGCTCAGGGTTTTCAACATCGTGTCCGACATTCCCCTGCGATTCGCCGTGTCTTATTATATACAGATCCATCCAAACACCGCCTTTAAATCAGAATCATCGCCATTATTCCTGCAAAAGAAAGTGCGATTGAAATCCATTCTTTCACCTTAGGTTTATTCGGTGTAAAGTAGCTGAGTAACGTCGAGACGATCATAACGCCGCCCGTAATCATCGGATACTGCACCGAGGCAGGGAGAAACGCAAGCGAAAGCAATAAAAGATAATTCGCAACACGGTTGAGAATACCGTTGCCCGACATACATAAAACAGCCTTGAAGCTCAGTTTCATCGGAGATTTTCGGAACGAGAAAAGAAGAAATGCGCCCGAAAGAACCGCCGTAACGACAGCAGTCCATACGGAATATGCCGCTTCGCTCGTTTTTGCAAAATCGCTTGCCTGAAAGAATTTCGAAATAACTCCCGAAAGACCGTTGAAAACAAAAACACCTATGTAATAAATCGCGCCACCCTTGCTTTTACCCTTTTCAACGCTCAGGCTCAATGCAACAATCACGGCAACAAGGCAGATCGCCTTGCCGAGAGTGAACTTTTCATCAAAGAAGAAAACGCCTAGGCAGAAAGGAAGTACCATTCCGCCGAGCATAGAGAAAAGCGAATAAAGAGAAAGATTGATCTTTCCCAACGCTTTCATGCTGCAGAAATTAAAAATCATTCCGTCGAGCGCCGCAAGCGAAGCCATAAACAAGGTGAACGGAGTAAACTCCCACTTGAAGCCGTTTACGATAAACAGCACAACGAGACCAGCCAACGCGCCGCCGAAAATAAACATCATTGAAGATGTGAAACTGCTTTTACATTCGCGTTCATATTGCTGATTGCAGAAAAACTGCAGACCAAACATTACGACCGCCGCCATAACCATTGTGTAATACAAATATATCCTCCTCTTTTATCTTTTAACCAAATCAGAAATCTTTCGTTTCTGAGAAGATAAGTCTTCAAGACTTTCATCCATATAAGACCATCTGTATTTCTTTTTTGTGAAACCGCTTTTTTCAAGATCCTTGAATTTATTATAAAAAGCGTATTCCTTCTCTTTTATGTCAGTTACGTTTTTCAATTCATCATCTTTGAACTCAGCCGCAAAATATTTGTTCTTTCTGAATTTGCGATATAAAATTCCTATGACGAAATATGAATCAAAAACCTTGTCATACTCGATGCAGGAAATATACATATTTTCATCAGAAAACAATCTTTTAACAAGTGTGAAATTTTCGGTTTCATATACAGACAAACAATATTTTCTGCCATCACCGTGACTTTCAAGATTAAATAAAAACTTCCCGTCAACAGAAAAGCAGAAACCCTCATGCTGTCCGCCATCAACTTTTGAAAAACGGAACTTCTTTATCAATTTCATTTCTTCGAGTGAATATACCGCAAATCTTCCGTCAGTTGTTTTGACTGCAAGTGTTTTTGAATCTGGTGATATTTCAGCATAATACGCATACGTTAAATCCTTAAATTTTGCTTTTTCATTTCCGTCTTTATCGTAAACATAAACTGTTTGTCCTGTGCATCCGACAGAATATTTTCCGTTAGTTATATAAGTCCAGAAGTTCGGCATAATATCACCACCCGATATCTTTGTTTTTTAACATCCACCTCAAAGGATTTTCTTCTATATATCTTGCTTTTTCGTTATAGTCTTCCTGATCTCGGATAATATGCTCATAAAACGATGTCTGAAACAGTTTTTCAACAGGATATATCCTCTTACATTCTCTGGTTGTCAGAGACTTGTACGCACAGACGACATCGTACAGCGTAGGGCGGGGGCTTGCTCCCGCCGTTTTTTCTCCGAAAGCTAACATCATATGAATATGATCAGGCATAATAACATACGATTCTATTCTCAAAAAAGGGTATCTTTCTTCCAGTAACAACAACTGTCTTTCAGCCTCTTTACCGTAAGCTGTATATTCAACTTCGGCGGGAGCAAGCCCCCGCCCTACAACCTTTGAAAGAAGATTTTGTCTGTTGTGAACAGATATCGTTACAAAGTAAATACCCTCTGAGCTATAGTCATAATCTTTCAGATGAATTCTTTTTCTTTTAGGTTGATTTGTTTCCATTCTTTTACTCCAGAACAGGTGTGTCGCAGAATTCGATTTCAGGTGCGCCCTTTATTCCGTCGGATTCAAAAATCACGATTTCGTTTTCGCCCTTTTTAAGAAGAGAAGCAGGGATATAGAGAGTTTTCTGCGGTCCGATTTCCCAATATCTGCCGATATTAAAACCGTTTACCGTCACGAAGCCTTTTGTAAAATTATCCGTTTTAAGGAAAGTGTCTTTTGCATCATCAACATTGAAATATCCCTTGTAGAAAACACTTTTTTCTGCAGGAATTTCCTTTGAAAAATCAAGCTTGTCAAGGTTGTCCATCGGCAACGGATAAACATTCCAGTTGAAATGGATTCTGTCGTCAAGCAGACATCTTCCTGCAATACCCTTTTTGCGCATCATCTTTGCGCCGAAGTTTGCTCTGCCCATATTCTCGCAAAGAATCGTCATAACGTCGCCTTTCTTTGCAGAAAACTTAAGCTTAAGCTCATCGTCATTGACATATACAATGCCGACCAAATCCTTATTGATATAAACCTGCGCTCTGTCGCCAAGCTCGGCAAACTCAAGCTCCGTATCGTTATAATTTCTGTTGAGAACGGTCTGATAAGCTATGTATCCGTAGCCTGTGCCGTACATTTCCATACACTTTGGCACATCGGAATGAATCGGAGCAGAAAGCTTCGGAAGGCTTTCAAAAAAGCCTGCACATTCGGTAAGAGTAACCTTGCCGTAAGCCTTTTTCTCTCTATTCGCAGGTACCTCGGGCAGAGGCTCGTCAACATATTTTTTTATCACATCACGGACGGCATAGTATTTCGCCGTTACATCTCCACATTCGGAAAGCATCGCATCGTAATCATAGCTTGTTACATCGGGAAGAAATTTTTCATAGTGATTAGCGCCTGAAGTGAAACCGAAATTCGTTCCGCCGATGAACATATACATATTAAGACTGCCGCGCTTAAGCATATCGTCAACGACCTTTGCATAATCCTCGGCAGAGGTTGTATGATGCTTTTCGTCACCCCACGCATCGAACCAACCGTTCCACATTTCCATACACATTTTCGGCATATCCGGGAAAAGCTTGTCGTGCGCAACGAAATTCTCCTCTACTCTGCTGCCGAAATTAAGCGTTGCAAGGCAACCTTCAACGGTACCGTCAAGCAGATCGTCCTCGCTCGTTCCGTCTGATGTAAAGAGAGGAACATCGATACCTCTTCTTATAAAGCCGTCGCGAAGATATGCGAGATATTCTTTATCATCGCCGTAATAGCCGTATTCATTTTCGCACTGCACCATAATAACATTACCGCCGTTTGTGCAAAGAAGAGGACGGATCTCGTCACACATACGGTCAAGATAACGGTCAAAATGCTTGATGTAAGCTTCGTTCATACAGCGGATCTCAAGGCTTTCGTCCGTCTGAAGCCACCACGGCAGACCGCCGAATTCCCATTCGGAGCAGATGTACGGACCGGGACGCACGATCGCCATAAGCCCCTCTTCACCTGCAATTTTAAGGAAAGTCGCGATATCGAGATTGTCCTTGAAATCGTAAATCTCAGGCTTTTTTTCGTGCATATTCCAGGCGCAGTAGGTCTCAACACAGTTGCATCCCATTGCACGCATTTTCTTGAAAATATCTCTCCATGTATCAGGCATATTACGGAAATAATGCACCGCGCCCGAGATGAGCTTGATTTCTTTTCCGTCTTTTACGAAATTTCCGTTTTTTATTTCAAAAGTCATTATTATTCTCCTTTATACCAACATAACAAATCTGCAAAATTTCCGCAAAACGACCAACTTTTTGAGTTTTTGTTTTCCCCGTCAATTTTCAAATTCATCCTTTGCAGAATTCCGATTGATTTTTCGTTTTGTTTATTTGCATAAGCTTTAACATATTTGAGATTATCTGGAACGTTTTCAAGAAGAAAGCCATAAAGATTTCTGAATATATTTCCCTTGCCGTGGAACTCAGGCTTTAACTGTATTTCTTCCATCATAAGTATATCTTCATTTGTGTAATACTGAAAAAATCCGATTATTTCCGTATCGTTGCAAATCAAGATTATCTGTCTTTCTTCGCGTGCAAGACCGTCACTGACGGCTGAAACCCAACAGTTGTAATCTTCTTCTCTGCTGTTTCCCGTAGGAGCAATTACGGACATATTATCAGCCAGAATATCAAAAATCTGCCGCGATACATCTATGAATTTTTTCTTATCAAGATATCGAAAGTCCATTTTCTCTCCTCAACTGTGTTCAGCTATCCAATCGGCTATTGTTTTACTATCCTCAAGGTCTATCATTCCGTGCGGATGATGTCCGCGACAACCGACGCGGATTGTTTTGAGCAAATCCGTACCGTCAAAAGCATCCTCTAAAAGCTTGCCGTTTTCTTCGTAGATAACGGTTTTATCATCCGAGCCGTAAACCATTATGACAGGGATTTTATTTTCAATAAGCACATCTGCCATATTCAGCGGATGCTCGGGGAAATTCAGAAGCTTAGATCTTTTAATTCCCGGGTATGCTTTTATAAACTCTCTTTTCCATACTCCTTCGCAATCTTCATTACCGATTTTGCCGGGGAAGCTACAATAATTCAGAACGGGTGCATCGATGAAAATGCAGGAAACGAGCTCGGGATAAAACCCTGCAAAGCGCAACGCGTGTGCGCCTCCGCAGCTCATTCCTACGGGAACACATTTGCCTTTTATTCCGTATTCTTTTGCGATGTGTTCAAGAAATCTTGCCTTGATATCGCAGTCCTCTTTCGTCGCGAAACGTGAAATATTATCCACCCCTACGACGTAAAAGCCTCGTTCAAGAAGCTTTATCTCAACGTCTGGAAAAGCGTTCCAATACTCAACCTTTATTGCAATTTTACCAACGGGTTTAACCTTCGGGAAAACTACGGTTGCATCGTGACCCTCGAACTCAAATTCTTCACATTCAAATCCGTGCCAAAGTTCTTTCATCGTCAACACCTCACTTCCTGCATTATATCACGGCACAGTCAAAAAGAAAAGTTTTATCTATTGATAATAAGACTGTTTTGTGTTAAAATTTGCGTTGCTATAATTCAGTGGAGGCTTATGATGTTGAAAAAATTTATTGGTGACAAGCTTTTTTACAAGCAGGTTTTCACCCTGATGATACCAATACTTATTCAGAACGGAATAACAAACTTTGTGAATATGCTCGACAACCTTATGGTCGGTCAGGTCGGACAGACGGAAATGATCGGCGTTTCGGTTGCAAACCAGTTGATATTCGTTTTCAACCTCTGCATTTTCGGTGCAGTTTCGGGCGCGGGCATCTTCGGCGCACAGTTTGTCGGTAGCGGAGACACAAAGGGTCTGCGCGATACTTTCCGTTTCAAGGTGATTTTCTGCACCTCGCTGACGGCAGGCGTAATCCTGCTTTTCTTCTTCGGCGGTGATTTTTTAATTAACCTTTATTTAAAAGGCGAAGGGTCGGCAGACGACGTTGCGCTTTCTTTCCGTGCAGGCCGTGATTACCTTAACGTAATGCTCGTTGGTCTTATCCCTGCTTCTTTGGTTCAGTGTTATTCGAGTACACTGCGCGAAACAGGCAAAACGATGCCTCCGATGGTCGCAGGACTTATTGCCGTTGGCGTAAACCTTGTTTTTAATTACATTCTCATTTTCGGTCACTTCGGCGCTCCGAAGCTCGGCGTTGTCGGCGCAGCGATTGCAACGGTATTTTCACGTTTTGTTGAGCTCGCGATTGTTGCAATCTGGACACACAAAAATAAAGAAACCAACAAATTCATCATCGGCGCTTACATAAGCTTCCGCGTTCCGCTTGACCTTGTCAAGAAAATTGCGCAGAAGGGTCTTCCGCTTATGCTCAATGAAACAATGTGGGCGGCAGGCCTTGCATTCGTTAACCAGTGCTATTCGGAAGAAGGCCTTGCAGTCGTTGCCGCGAACAATATTGTGCAGACGTTCTTCAACGTTTTTGCCGTTGCTTTCCAGGCTGTCGGCGTTTCGATCGGCATTGTCCTCGGCCAGCTTCTCGGCGCAGGCAAAATCAAAGACGTGAAGGAGTCGTCCGTCAAGCTTATTGCTTTTTCGGTTTTCATAAGCCTTATTGTTATGGTGGCGTTTTTCGTCAGTGCCGAATTTATTCCCGACCTTTACAAGCTTGATCCCGACGTCAGGATCCTTGCAACACGTCTTATGCAGATCTGTGCTCTTGCAATTCCGTTTGACGCGATCGCCAACGCTTCCTACTTTACACTTCGTTCGGGAGGACAGGCTATTATCACAATTATCTTCGATTCAGGCTTCGTATGGGTAACGATGGCTCCCCTCGCCTTTGTTCTCTGCACGTTCACAGGGCTTACGATTATTCCGATTTTCGCCTGCTGTCAGGCAATGAACGCGCTGAAAGCCGCGCTCGGTCTTTACTTTGTAAAGAAAGAAAAATGGATCAAAAAAATCGTTGCATAAGCACTTCATAATTTCCGAAAAAAGCCCCGAAAGCAAACGCTTTCAGGGCTTTTGTTATTGCGAACAACAGATTTTACCTGTTCATAGTTCTTTTAATCTTTTATTTCTCCAAGCTTTACTACAAGAACATCATCGACCATCTGCATACAGCCTTCATCAGGGAACGTCGGCATTTCTTTAACAAAATCTTTTTTAGAATATTCCTCAACCTCTGTAGCTTCAACCATAGTAATCGGATAATGGAGCTTGTATTCAAAATACCTTTGATACCAACCTACTCCGGCAGCACCTAAAACATAATTTCCGGTTGCGCCCACTATTTCATACCCGTTATTAAAACCAGCAGTGTTCTCATCATAATAGTCTGGTCTTCCGACAAATACAACTCTATTGGTTTTTCTGTCATATCCTTCCAAACAATCCATTCTGTCTACTACGCGAGTGAAGAAAACCAGATTAGAGTCTTGTTCCAGATCTTTTTTTAAATAAATCTCATTGGCAGATACAACGTTACCCATAAGAATAACAACAACTGTAACAATACATATAGCCTTACTTAAAAACAGCCATATACCTTTTTTGTTTTTCTCTCTATTCTCCGAATTAACGTCAGAAACACTATAAACCAACAACAGAACAAACAAAAAAATCAACCAGTCAGAAAATCGCATCAAATCGTGGCCCAAATTTCCGGATAATATTCCTGAGATGCCCATCCCGATCGGCATCACAGCAACCAACGCCAGCAACAATACCTTTTCTAAAATCCCTATTTTTTTACTGAATATTTTCAGGCATATAATAATTGCTGCTGTTACGAACGACAACACAATCAAAATAAAAACCAAATTCTTTGAAATTGCATTCTTTGGAAAAAAGAAAGCATATAAAGTTGCTTTGAATACATATACTGAAGTTTTAATTATTCCTAAAATGCCACCGGAACCCAACTGATCCATAGTATTGTATTTCCCTTGCACCTCAGGAATTTCCGTCAAAAAAAGTATGGCTTTATAAAGAACAAAATATATTATGCCACCCACAGCAAGCGATGTAACACCTTTTATTCCTTTGACAAAAACATCTTGAAATTTAGATCCTTTCAACAGATCAAGAATCAAATGAATAATTATTAATGTTATTGTAACGGAAACATAGGCTTGATACATACCCAATGAAATCGTTACAATAGGTATTGCAACAAGAAAACCAAACTTATACTTTTTCCACAGGTAAACAGCACATACAGATAAAAACAACGCAAACATATTGGAATCCAGATCGTGTATATATGTTGCCGTTGTAGCTATTACTGCGACATTTGTAGCAAAAATTCCTGCAGTTAATACAATAAGAGGTTTAGTTTTTATATCAAAAATTTTAACAGTCAGATACACCGACAGTGCAATCCATAAAAGAGAAATAACTCCAATTAACCACGGTACGGACATATTACCTCTGGTTAAAGCCCTGTATAAAGGAACTGCAAATCTTCCAAGCTGAATTCTCCACTCATTGCCAAATATATCAGCATTCAGCTCGTTTAATCCGTCATGGGAAAAAGAATCCTGAAAAAACATATAGGCATGGGTTATCAAACCCAAAACAAAAGTCACAATCAAACAAAAATTGAAAGTTTCCTTGTTTTTCATATATTTTTCTTTGATTGCTTCTATAAAATTCATTAGTCCTTAGCCTGCCCTTCGTTCTTATTAATATTTGTTTCTGAAATCAAATAGATCGGTCTGTTCTTTGTTTCAAGATACGTTTTTGCAAGGTATTGACCCAGGATGCCTATTCCAAACATCTGAATTCCGCTAAGCAACAGAATTATACAAACTAAAGAAGGCCAGCCTGCAGTCGGATCTCCGAAAACTAACGTTCTGAATATCGTTACAAAAATCAATAAAATTGCAAGAACACAACACAGAAGGCCAAAAAATGAAGCAAAAACAAGGGGTGCTGTCGAAAAAGCAACTATTCCCTGAAGAGCATACATAAAAAGTTTCCAGAAACTCCACTTTGTTTCTCCTGCTGCTCGCTCAACATTCTCGTACTCAAAC
Source organism: Clostridia bacterium (assembly GCA_017625835.1). Classification (GTDB taxonomy): domain Bacteria; phylum Bacillota; class Clostridia; order Oscillospirales; family Acutalibacteraceae; genus CAG-488. The sequence goes on along the minus strand of JAGAKF010000086.1, from coordinate 10,157 downwards.
CATTTCTTTTTAAATCCGATCCAACCAAATATACCTTTAGAAAATCTGTTATACTCCTTTAACATAAGTATTGAATCCACTACTTTTCTTGACATCATCTGGAAGTCTCTTGCTCCGTCTACAATCTCAGCATCAGACATCTTATTGATAATTTTATAGAAAAGTCTTGCAAAAAAGGATCGTATCGGCGGTTCGCCTTTTCTGGTAACCCGGCGTGAACCTGCGCAGTCATACCCTTCATTTTCCAGTGCAGACAACATCTGCGGAATCAACTCAGGCGGATCCTGCAAATCTGCATCCATTATTACTACGTAATCGCCCGTTGACTTCTGCATACCTGCGTACATCGCAGCCTCCTTGCCAAAATTTCTTGACAATGAAATATACAGCACCTTATCGTCTTTTTCCGACAACGATTTCATAATTTTCAGAGTGTCATCAGACGAACCGTCATCAACAAATAACAGTTCATAATCACATTCCGGAATTTTAATTAATTCCGCAGTAACAGCTTTATAGAATATTTCCAACACCTGTGATTCATTATAGCAAGGTACAACGACTGATATTTTTTTCATTTCTTTTCACCTTTGCAGCAAGCAGATAATAATTTATCGGATGATAAACTTCAATCTCTGTTTGCAGATTTCTATCTTTCAGTAAACAAACACCCATTGTGTTTATTATATAATATCACATTGTCCTTTTTCTTTCAAGACTGCAAAAAGCATATGGTTTTTTGATTCACCCGACAAACATTCCCATTTTAAAAACCTGACTCCGTTTGGCACAGAGTCAGGTCGAACATTTTTTAAATTACTTTTCTGTCTTCGATTATGCTGCTCCCGTGAATTAATACAATAAAAGCATCAATACGTTTTTGGGGCTTAAAACATCAGTAACCAACCACAAGTCCGAAAAGAAGAATTGCGCTTGTAAGAATGATATTCAAAGCCTGGAACTTCCAGCTGAATTTAACCCACTTGCTGTAGCTTACGTCGGCAAGACCGATGCTTATGAGAAGGACGGGATTCGTCGGATAAAAGACGTTCGAAAAACCGTCACCGAAAGCAAAAGCAACCACGCAAAGCTGAGTTGAAATTCCGAAGATCTGCGCCATCGGAACAATCAGCGGAATGAGCATAAATGCTTTTGCCGAACCCGACGGGATAAAGAAATTCATCACAAGAACGATGAGGTAAATAAAGAGAATTACAGACCACTTCGGCATATCGGAAGCAAGACCGACAGCCTCGTGCAGAATTGTATCAAGAATGTTTGCTTCCTCAAGAGTGTACTTGATTGAAGAAGCCATAAGAATCATCAGAACTGCAGGGAAAATGCTTGTAACGCCCTGCCAAGATGTTTTCGCAAGAACCTTGCCCTGCATTCCCGAAACGAGGGTGGAAACAATGCCCGCAACAAGGAACATTACGGCAACGATAATCATTGTATAATCCTGAAGAGCAGAAATGAAGCCCGAAAGAAGAATCATAAGAATTCCTGCACCGAGGATTGAAACGAAGCAGATAAGCGCCTTGTCCATTTTCTTGTCCGCAACAAAAGATTCAATTCCGCTGCTTTGTGAAATCGGCTTTTCGTGCTTCTTTGCATACAGGGTAAGAAACGCCATAAGCAAAGCATAAATCAGCACAAAGGAAACAATGCGGAGCCACGCTCCTGAAAACATCGGAAGGCCTGCAAGCTCCTGCGCAACACCGATCGTAAACGGATTGCACACACCCGAAGCGAATCCACAGCCTGCCGCAAGAATACTCATTCCGACACCTGTAAGCGAATTCCAGCCGAGATTGATTGCAAGCGCGACAACAATCGGCACAAGCGGAACAACTTCCTCAAAGGAGCCTATCATCGAGCCCATTGCCATAAAGAAAAACGTAACGACGGCAAGGAGCCTGTAACGAACGGCACCAAAGCGCTTTACCATTTTGTCGAGCATATATTTCATAATTCCCGACTTGTTGAGACTGTTGAAAATACCGCCGATTACAAGTAGGAACGCAATAACGGCAATCAATGTACCGTTACCCTCCGCACCAAGCACGAGAAACGGAGAAAGAATCCATTTCCAGAAAGGAATTCCGCCCTCAGCAGGTGAATATCCGTTAACGTCGATAATCGTATTGCCGTACGTATCCAGAGCGTAGGCATATTCTCCGCCCGGGATAACCAATGTCAAAATATATGAACCGACCATAAGCACAAATATAACCACAATCGCCGTTATGAAGGACTTCGCGTTTATGTTAAGTCCGCCTTTTTCTTTTTCAGACATACTACACTTCCTTTATCACATAGCGGTAAAAATCAACTGCAGGCGCAAGGGATTCAACCGCAACGTATTCATTTATTCCGTGTATGCTTTCAACCTGTTCGTCTTTCATAAGGAACGGTGCAAAACGAACGCAATGGTCGCTGACACGGCACATATATCGGCTGTCGCTCGCTCCCGTCATTATCCACGGAGCTGTACGTACACCCTGAAAAACAGCGTCAACTGCTTTTTCAATCAGCTTGAACTGTGCTGAATTATAATCCGTAACTCCCGAATCCATACCCGGATCAAGGACTTCGGTTTCTATATTAAACTTTTCTGCAAGACGTGTAATCTCTTCGATGCTGGACTTGCCTCCCTGGTGTGGAGAGAAACGCATATTGCCAACCACCCACGCTTCCTGCGGCAGCACGTTGGTGCCCTCAGAGCCCGAAGCCATTGTAAAGGCAAGCGTTGTTCTGAGCATCGCGTTTCCTGCCGAAGAAACCGAAGGCATAACCACCTTAAGCAACGGTGCAAACAGTCGCGAGTTTGCAAGAATAAACTTAAGCGGACCCGACATTGACTCGGCAACGCTTGAAAAGGTTTTTGCCACAGTCGGTGAAATCTTTGCCTCAAAAAGATTTTTCTTTTCGACCTCAGCCATAAATTTTCCGAGGCGTACAAGCGGTGTGTCCTTGCCCGGAGTTGATGCGTGGCCACCCGAAGAACGTGCAATGAATTTTAAATCCGCACAGCCTTTTTCGCCGACGCCGATCATAGCATACGTACCCTTAGCTCCGCCGATCGGTTCTTCAAGGATCATTCCGCCCTCGTCAAGCACCATATGGAAACGGATTCCGCGGCGCACAAGCTCGTCCGAAATTGCATCGGCACCCGAACCGTCACATTCTTCCGTGCAGGCAGAAACGAAATATATATCCCTTTTCGGGATAAATCTCTCTGCGGCAAGTTCGTCAGCCGCCTGAAGCATCGCCCACAGCCCGCCCTTTGTATCCAGCGTTCCGCGTCCCCAGACCTTGCCGTCGGCAATCGCACCCGAAAACGGAGGATGCTTCCATTCGCCCGTAACTTCAACGACGTCGTGGTGGTTCATAAACATCACAGGTTGTCCGTCGGTGTTGCCTTTCCATTTCATCATAAAGCTTCCATCAAAATCCTCAAAGGAGCAGACAGCAAAGAGAGACGGAAACATTTCGCGCAGAATATCGTGAAAACGGTAGAATTTAGTTTTATCCGTCTGGTTGTAGGTTGAAATTGTTTCAGCCTGAATCAGCCTCGAAAGCCTTTCGGCATAGACGCTGTTTCTCTTGTCCGACATACCGTCACCCCTTTACAAATCTCAATGATTACCCATTGTATCATAACTTCGGTTCATTGTGAAGTGTATTTTTACAAAAAAGAAATCCCGAAAAAATCGGGATCTCTGAGTTTATTTTACTTGGTTCTTTCTGAGCTCAGGAGCAATGACATCAGGCGTTCTTGCGCTGACTGCTCCGTCGGGCTTGATTTCGCCTGCCTTTGTAAGTGCAACCTTCGTAAGGAACGGGCCAACAAGCTCGTAAATAAGAACGGAGAAAAGAATAATGTTTGTTACGATTGTGCCTTCTGCTCCGAGGGTTTCAGCCTTGAGTGCCATACCGAGGGCAACGCCTGCCTGCGGCAGAAGTGTTATACCTAGGTACTTGACGATGTGATCGTCACACTTAACAGCCTTCGAACTAAATCTTGCACCGAAGTATTTACCGAGTGAACGGAAGAGAATATATGCAACACCGATGCAGACAACGACAAGATCTTTGAAGGTTGCAAGTTCAAGCTCTGCACCGCTGATTACAAAGAAGAGAACAAAAAGCGGAGCTGTCCAACGGTCGATTCTGTCCATAAGCTCTTCGGAGAAATCACACATGTTGCAGAAGACCGTGCCGAGCATCATGCACGAAAGAAGCGAAGAGAAGGCAATATGTACACCGCCGATTTTAAACTCAAGCATTGAAACAGCAACAGTGAAGAATACGAAAGCGACGGAAACCGCAAGACGTTTTGAGCGTGAGTGGAAGAACTTTTCCGTAAAAGTGAAAACAACACCCATAACAAAACCGAGAAGAAGTGAAAGTACAACCTCGAGAATCGGCTCAACTACGATTGAAAGCATATCAACCGAACCGTGAATGAGTGCCTTTGCAACACCGAATGATATTGCAAAAAGAACAAGACCGACAGCATCGTCAAGAGCAACAATCGGAAGAAGAATATCCGTCAAAGGTCCTTTTGCCTTATACTGCTTGACAACCATGAGCGTTGCCGCAGGAGCTGTTGCGGATGCGACCGCACCGAGTACAATTGCTGCAGTAAGCGGAAGTTTATCGGGAATAAGAAAATGAAGTCCGATAAGTGCCGCATCAACAACAAGAGTTGTAAACACTGCCTGAACAATACCGATAACCGTTGCTTGCTTGCCCGTTGCTTTAAGCTGAGCAAGGCGGAATTCGTTACCGATAAGAAAAGCGATAAATCCGAGAGCAACATCGGGAATAAGTTCATATGATTTAATATCTTCCATACTGATAAATCCGAGACCCGGTACACCGAAAGAACCGAGTACATACGGACCGACAAGAATGCCTGCAACTAGGTAAGCCGTAACGGCAGGAAGCTTTACGAGTTTAGCTACACGAGAGAGCACAAGGCCTGCAAAAAGGCAGACAGATAAGCTCATTAAAGTTTGCATAAAAAATACATCTCCTTTGCGGCTGTTAGTATAGCACAAAAGAGATGTTTTGTCATTGGTTATTTTGTATAAGACTAAATGTTTATTTTAGAAATTTTTAGTTTAACGTTTTACTATTTTTTACTTGATTGTGTACCCTGTCACAGTCAGCTCTTCGCTCGAAGAATCCTCAGTCCTGCGGAAGGTTACCGTTCTTTCTTCATTGGGCAAGAGTGAGAAATAATTATCCTCAAAAACGAACTCGCCCTCAAGCTCGACCGCGTGAACATAGCTCTTCGCCCTGAGCGTAATACTATCCGACGACTGAGCAACAACCTGAACAGCATCGGTCGGAACAATGTTCAGCGCACCCGACTTGTAAAACGCTCTGTCACAATCTGCATCGCAGACAAGAACCGCACCCTCGGGCACTGCCGAAGCAGGCAAAGAAAATACCTTTTCCGATTTTGCCGACGGTATGACAGCTTCTGCCTCGGTAATCGGCACAGCCTGACCGTCAAGAATATAACTGAGTGAAAGGCTGACCGTTTTTTCCGAAAGGCTGTCGTTGCAAAGGTAAATTTCGTAGTCCTCTTTTTTGTCGATTGAAACAAGAAGCGGCGCCGCGCAACGCTTGAAGCTGTAAAACGATGCTTTCGGCAAGCAATAATAATCAACAAACGCCCAACCGCTTGAAGCTGACCAACAATCGTTCCACATCCAGTAAACAATTCCGTTGATAAATCCTCGGTTACGGCGGATATTTTCCATCGACACGCGTATCCACTCATACTGCGCATACTTCATTTTGAAATATCTGTCCTTACCGTCCACGAAATCTCCCAACACTTTGTGTGAGAAATCAAGCAACAAATCAAAAAGAGTGAAATCAAGGCAAGGGTTGCTTTTGGTATGGTACTGCCACATTTCGTCGGAATCAAAAATATCTTCGTCCGTCATAAACTTGCGCAACGACGGCAGAGAAACCGCACCGCTTGTTGGCTCTTCCGCAATAAAACGCGCAAGCAGAGAGGCAAAAAATTCCTTGTAATCCGTCATATCCGTTTCGCGGATGTAAGGAAAAATCGAATCTCCGAGATACTGTGTATTATGGGTTGTGCCGACAGTTTTCGAAGCAAAGGTTTTGCCGCCGCAAGGGCTGGAAAGCATAAATCTTCGCTTCGGGTCAAGGCGCAAAAGCACGGGCATAATTCCCTCGTGAACCGCAGTGCGCCCCTTATAGTCCTCATCCTCGTCAGAACCCCAGACTGCGTTTTCATTGTCCCCCGACCACCAGACAAGTGACGGATGATTTCTGAGCGCATAAGCTGCGAATTCTGTTTCCTTTTTAAGTTGCTCAATGAATTCCGCCTTTTCCTCAGGATAATGACCGCAAGCCATAAGGAAATCCTGAGTAACGAGAATTCCGAGACGGTCACATTCATCGTAAAAATGCTGTTTTTCAAAAATCCCGCCGCCCCAGACACGGAGCATATTCACCCCTGCTTCAACAGCAAGAGAAAGTAAACGTGAAATCTTTTTGTCGCTCTCTGCTGACGGGAACGGCTCGCTCGGCACCCAGTTTGCACCCTTGCACATAATCGGTGTGCCGTTTACAAAAAGCTGAAAGCCTGAAAATTCCTCGTTTTTGTCGTATATTCTGCCACTGACGCTATCCTTGATTTCAAGGCATTTGTTATAATATTCGCTTCCCTTTTCGTCGGAGACCTGAAGAACTGTAACCGTGCGTATACCGAAGCGGTATTCTTTGTTGCAAAGCTTCAAAGTGTAAATCGGCTGACTGCCGTAACCCGTCGGATACCAGAGTTCCGCATGCGGAATATCAATATATTCTTTAAGAAAAGCCTCTTTTCGGTACCAACGGTGACGATAAACCGTTTTGTCGTCAGGAGCGATGATTTCCATATCGGCATAACCGCCGTCGGAGTAATTTTCAAACTCCGCTTCGACGACAATCTGTGCCGTTGTTCCGATAACATTTTCGGTGTAGATGTACGCGTTCTTTACGCCGAAGCCGTCGTTCATATCAAGGTAAACGTCGCGCCAGATTCCGCAGGTAACAAACCTTGCCACCCAGTCCCAACCGTAAGTGCACTGAATACGGCGGGTATGCATACGCTCGGTCGTGAATGCACCGTCTCTCTTTTCAAGTCCTTCGACCTCGCGCACGGGCGAACGGAAATAAACAGAAAGAGTGTTCTCTCCTTCATTAAGAGCATCTGCCACGCTGAAAGAGTGAGAAATGAACATATTATCCGTCGATGCGATGTGTCGGCCGTTAAGGCAAATTTCCGCATAAGTATCAAGTCCATCGAAAACAAGCTTCGCCTGAGACGGAAGTTCATTTAACGTGAAAGTTTTTGTATACTTCCAGTCGCAGGTTTCGATCCACTGACATTCGTCTGCATTGTCGCGGTAAAATATATCCTCGGGAATACGGTCACCTGCAAGATCTGTGTGCACACAACCCGGCACAGTTCCCGAAAAACCAAACTTTTTTGTTCCGTCTGCCGCAAAGCATTCGCCCTGCCAGCAGCCGTTGAGATTCATGCAATTCATAGACATTACCTCGCTGAGCTTTATTGCGCTGAATCAAATTTATTTTCGCCTTCGTTAAGGGAAATCTCTTTACCCGCGAAGCAGAACACAGCTTTCGTATTCTGCGGAACTGTAATGCTGAAGCTTACGTTTCCGTTTTCATTGTCATAGCTTACGGCAACAATTCCCTGCGGTGTTGTGATACTTCCCGACATTCTTTTAAATCGGTCAACAGACTTCGGCGCAATCACAAGTGATTTATACCCTGCCGAATCCTCGGTCTGTTTTATTCCGAGAAGGTACTCGAAAAGATAAGCAACGGGAGCGCCGAACATCGGGTGGCTGTGCGAACGGCTGCGGTTGCTGTCCCAATATTCGTGGAATGTTGTCGCACCGTTCTTTCTCCAATGCTCGTAGCCCTGATCGCCGTCGTGCGTGAGCAGGTCAACGGCAAGGTCGCTGTCCCCTTTTTCAAAAAGAAGACGCGTTACAATGTCTGTTGCGAAAATTCCTGTATCATAATGACCGAGCTTTTTGTAGTAATTTTTCATATTCTCATATGTATTTTCATTGCCGAGACCGATGTCGACAGCAAAAGAGTTGGCACCCTGAACATTCATAATGAAATTATCGTCAAAAGTGTTGAAATATGCCGCAGTTATTGCGCCCTTACGGTAATTGATTTTTTCTTCATATTCGGAGACGTCTTCATCCTTGCCGATAATCTTTGCGATTTCGCACATCTGCTTTAAAGACTTAACCATAAAATAGGTATTGACCATCGGCGCAGGAAGAACGACCTGCTGATTGTGCGAGGTTATGTCCCTGTCGGGATAGAGTATATTCGGTCCGCACCAGTCACCGAGGCACCATTCACCTTTTTTGTCGCTCGTAACAACACCGTATTCGGAATGGGATTCAAGATAGTCAATGTAACGGCGCATATTGCCGTAGTATTTTTCAAGGACTGTTTTATCCCCGTAATGCTTGTACAGCTGATACGGAACTTCAACAATCGCACAGCCCCAACCTCCGGGGCCGCCGCCGCTTCTTACATACGGTGCCGTGTACTGAATATGACCGCTTAAAACGTCCTGGCTATCCGCGATATCCTGCATCCATTTTTCGTACAGTTTCTTTGCATCCATTGTCGTAAGAACAGCATGACACGTAAGCTGACCGTCACCCGTATATCCCCTTCTTTCAAGATGTGGGCAGTCCGACGGATGTCCCGTGTGCATATTGCAATGCATTGTATGCATAAAGGTTTTGTAAATCCAGTTCAGTGTTTCATTGTCACAGTCAAAAGTCGAGGAAACAGACACATCAGAATAAATTACCTTCACACATTCAGGCTCAGCATTTCCGACAACTTCAAAAAATCTGAAACCGAACCAGGTGAATTCAGGCTGGATGACAGCCTCGTTGCCGTCAGAAACAAAAGTAAAGATCTGACCGTGAATATGGGTCGGGTCAAGGTTTCCGTCCTCGGTGATTTCTTCCGCAAAGCTGACGGTGATTTTTTCTCCTTTTTCCGCTGTAACCTTCAAAATGGGATAGCCTGTTGTGTTTACACCGCTATCGTAGACTGCCCCGGAACCGTTATCCTTGATTTTTCTTACGGGAAGTTTTTCAATCAGCTTGTCCCACGGGCAATCCGTTCTGCAATATTCTGTTTCAAGGCTTTCCGTGCATACGGCATTCGGCCACAAAGAATCATCAAAATCAGTACCGAAACAATCCTCATAGTCCGAACAATCGTGGTGCTCTTCCCATGTGAAGTTATATTGGCAGACAAAGCTTTTGCCGACACGGCAATTCTCATCGGATACAAAATACTCCGTTCCTTTTTCTCCCTCCGCCTTTATGCAGTAAATCGCTTTCGGCAAGCCGAAGATACGGTTTATGTAAGTGTACCAGCCACCGCCGTAGTGAATCGCAATGCTGTTTTTTCCGTCTTTCACAAGCTCGGTTATATCAAACTCAGGCACGTATACCCTGTGTCCCGAGATTACCTCGTCAACGGGGTCGCAGGTATCTTCGAAATCCGATGAAAGAGGCAGAAACGTATCAGGATTGATGCATTTGCCGTTGATATAGCATTTAAAAAAGCCGAGTCCAAGAACATTAAGCGTAACTTTTTCAGCTTTTTCAAGATTGAAGCTGTTCCTTAAAACAGCAAAGCTGTCTGCAGTGCGGTCTTTTGCACCCACCCATTTTGCATTGTGAAAAAAATACTCTTGTGTCATATTCTTCTCCTTTCGGAAAACATTTCTTCACCATAAAAGCCTATAATTTTATGTTTTCATCATATCACATAACCCAAATGCGTTCAAGAGATTTTGTAATCAGATAATATCGTAAAACTATTCTATAAACTCGGGTTTGTTGAGCAAAGGCGATGCCTTTGCAATGATGCATCCGCTGTGCGGATATGATGAATGATGTTCTCTACGCGAATGATGTGTTTGCATTGCAAACATTAAGGGTCTGCGACGCTAAAATATAACACCTCGACTTTGATAGTGCCTGTAGGGGAGGCGTTTCGCCTCCCGCAAAATTGCACCGTATCTAGTGGGACGGGAAACCCGT
>JAGAKF010000085.1 GCA_017625835.1 Clostridia bacterium | reverse complement strand
GCTTCCTGCGGTGTATATTCGTAGTAAGAGTCTTGACGGTAAAATTTTTTACTGCAATTTATCGGACGAGAGCAACGATATCAATTATTCACTTAATGAGCCGTTGCTTGCTTTGAACAAGATCGCAAAAACTGTAAATACGGAAAAGTGCGTTTTTCGTAAAGACGTTGAAGAAGCTGAAAAGGCTATTGCAATGCTTGGCGATATTGCGGAAAATATGCTTGTACCGTTTACCTTTGAGGAACTGAACTAATGGCAATCATAAAACATATTTCAATCAAGGCTTCACCGCTGGCGTTGCTGAAATATATCACAGGCGAAACGAAAGATGAAGAAGTGAAATTTATCACAGGCTTGAACTGCTCCGAAGAAGCTGAGTCGGCGTATATGGAAATGGGGATTTGTTATCAGAGCTTTGCAAATGAAAAATTCTGTGGTAAACGGAATGACGGCGGTAAGCAGAAAGTTAAAATGCACCACTACATTCAATCGTTCAGCAAAGGCGAAATCACTCCCGAAGAAGCACACAGAATTGCAATAAAATGGGCGGAAACTGTTTTCGGCACAGAACATCAAATCGTAGTTGCAACGCACACAGACAAAGAACATATCCACACGCATTTTGCTGTAAATGCGTATTCGCTGAACGGCAAGCATTGGATTGATAATAAGAAAACGCTGAAACAGTGCAGGGATATTTCCGACAAAATTGTGCGTGAACATAATTTGAGCGTTATCGATAATCCAAGTCGGAACAAAAACAACAGCTATGGAGAATGGCTTGCAAGGCAAAACGGTACATCGTGGAAAGCTAAACTTTGTGATGACATTGACCGCTTGATTTTGCAGGATAATGTAAAGGATATATCTGATTTAATCAAGGAACTGCAAAATTGCGGTTACGAGGTTACACAGCATAAATATCTTTCTGTGAAGCCTGTGTATCTGAAAAATCGCAAGGCTGTCCGAACTTTGCGTTTGGGTGACGGTTACGGGCTGGAAGAATTGCAGTATCGGATTGAAAACAAGGATATGGAAATGCCGTTTGATAAAGTGATGTCTTACACAGGCGTACAACGGGATTACGCACTTTGTCTGCGTTGCTTGCAGATAAAATTGTACCGCAAGGAAACTGATTGGCACAAGGTTACATACGGTGAGTTAAGAAGAAATGCTGAACTGTTGAATTATGTTTGCAGTAATAATATTCATTCCAAAGATGAATTTGAAAGTATGGTTAATGCTGCTGCCGAAAAGGCTGATGAACTGAAACAACAAATCAAGAAAACGAAAGAAAAAATCCGTGTTCTTGAAATTTATGATAAAAATGATAAAATGCTTTTAACTCTGAAACCAGAACTTGAAGAACTGCGTGAAAAAAATGATAAGGCTGTTTCCGAAAAGAAAGAGATTTCGGGATATTACAAGACCTTTATCCGTCAGCTTGAGAGTGATTATGAGGTTATTTTACGCAAGGCAAAGACGGAACTTGAAGCGTATGAGGAAGAATTACGCAAACCGCCGAAACGTGAATTTACGGACGTTGTCAGGGATATGTCTGTTTGGTCGGAAAGGGTTATTGCAACAGAAAGAAAGTACAAAAAGGCTGAAGCAGAGAAAAATATTATTCAGCCGAGAACTTATGACAGACAGAAAGGCAGGTGAGATATGTGGCAAAAGAAAGGATTATACAGAAAACGGAGAACAACATCAAGGTTACGATACATATTCCCGAAAACGTCAGCGAGAGCGTTAAGCGTAACCGCATCAATCAGATTTATGATATTTTGAAGGCGAGTGACAAGCCCCCAGCCCCCGACAAGACGGCATAAAATATTTTTAAAAATCGCTTTAAAGCGTTGAATTGTAAAGCCGATTATGCTATAATATATTTACAACGTATAATCGGCTTTCATAATATGGAGGTTGATTTTAATGAGCAAATTTACAGCAATTTATGTGCGTCGTTCGGTAAGTGATAAGGACAAGGGTAACAACTCTTTATCCATTGACGCACAACGTGAAGAATGTATCCGTTATGTTGGAGAGGGGGCAGATTACAAAGTTTACTGCGATGATGGCAAGTCAGGCAAGGACGTTTATCACAGACCAGAATTTATGCAGATGATGTCCGACGCAAAAGACGGTCTGATTGATAAAATCGTGGTTAAGAAATATGACCGTTTCAGTCGTAATATGCGTGAATATCTTAATATTACGGACGAGCTTGACCGTTATGGTGTTGGCGTGATTTCGCTTTCCGAGCCTTTTAACACGGAAACAAAAGAGGGCAGAATGATGAGAAACAATCTGCTTAACTTTGCGGAATTTGAGCGTGAAACCATTGCGGCGAGAGTTAAGGACGCTTACAGCACAAAGGCGGTGGAAACGGGATTTTATCAGGGCGGTAAGGTATATTTCGGCTATGAAACCACACGTCAGACCGTAAACGGCAAGACAGGTTCTGTGCTTGTGCCCTGTGAAACTGCGGAAACCGTTGCCGCTATTTTTGAGCAGTATAAAAATCCAGAAACCTCGCTCAGTGATGTTGTTACCTTTATTCAGGACAATAACCTGCCTGTCAATGGTGTTGAGTGCGGAAAGGATATTAAACGGTCGCTTGATAAGTCAACAATTTCGTGGCTGCTGAAAAATCCTCTTTACGTCAGAGCCGACAAAGATGTTTATCGTTATCTGCTGTCAAAGGGGTGTAGAATAATTGACGATATTGATGCATTTGACGGCGTTCACGGATTATTCTGGCATAATTACAGAAGCAAGACTGAAATGTATGTCAAGGTAGGCTATCACGAAGGCATTGTAGACTCGGAAACTTGGCTTGCGGTGCAGGACAAGAAAGCTCATCACAGTACACCGCTCCGAAAGGGTGTTAATCTTAAATCGTGGCTGTCGGGACTTATGAAGTGCGGACACTGCGGCAGAGGTATTCATATTGATTACTCGGTATATCCGAAAACAGGCAAGGAATGGCGTTATCTGAATTGCAGTGGTTACGGCAGCGTAAAAGGTTGTGTAACTAATCGGATTTACACAAAAATCGAGGACATTGAAGAAGCTGTCCACAAGGCAATGCAGGAGCATATAACCGAGTTTGAAATATTGCGTTCAAAAGAGAAGCCGCTGTCAGCAGAGGAAGAACGTATCAAGTCAGAGCTTGTGCGTATAGAAACGGAAACCGCAAAGCTTATGGACAAGCTTGCGGACGCAGACGAGGTTTTATTTGCTTACATACAGGAACGTGTTAATGCACTTCACACGAAAAAGAACGAATATGAGCAGCAGCTTATGAAAACGGAACGCCGTGTTAAAAATATTGACACCAAGCCGATAAAGCAGCCGCTTAGCCGCTGGGACGAACTTTCAATCACGGAAAAGAACGCTCTTGCAAAGGTTATGATTGATAAGATTATGATTACGGACGAAACGGGAATTGATATTCATTTTAATTTTTAAAGCAGTTTTCTGCTTGTGTTTTTTTGATGGGTTTATTCATATGTTGTTGAAATGGGCAATCCT
>JAGAKF010000084.1 GCA_017625835.1 Clostridia bacterium | reverse complement strand
GGCAGAAGACGAGCATAAGCGGCTGCTTGAAATTTATCCCGAGCTGGAAAACCTGTCGAAACGTGAGCTTGAGGTTTTCGCTCAGCTTCTTACCGACAAAACACAGGCACAGATAGCGGAAGAATTATACATTACCCATTCCTCGGTTCATTTTCACTGCAAAAACATTTACAAAAAGCTTGGTATTTCCAGCCGAAAACAATTACTGATTAAGTACAAAGATTTATAAAGCAATTCAGACGAAAGGATGATAATTGTGAAGAAGTTAAACAAATTTTTAGCAACTGTTCTGGCAGTCGTAATGGTGCTGACCGCCGCACCTCTCAGCGGCTTTGTCGGCATTGAGTTGCCGAACCTTTTCAGTCTGCTTGCGAGTGCTGAAACTGTTTCGGGCACAATTGGTACGGAAGGTGCAATAAGCTGGAGCTATGACACCGAAACCCGTGAGCTTGTTATCAGCGGAACGGGTGCTATGACTGATTACTCCGCCGCAAGTGAAACTCCGTGGTACTCTTACGCAGGTCTTATTAAGTCCGTTGTTATTGAAGAGGGTGTCACCACCGTGGCTGATTATGCTTTCAAAGGTACTGCTTTAACGGAAGTTGTGCTTCCCTACAGCCTCGCTGAAGTCAGCAGTACCGCATTTGGAGATTGTTACTCACTCACAACCGTAACCTTTACGGGCACACAGGAGGAATGGGACGCTCTTGACGTTCAGTTCCCCGACTCAACACCCGAGGTTATCTGTGCAGGCAAGAGTGGCACTACCGGCAGCAATGCCACCTGGCGCTTCAACGGCGTAACGGGTGAGTTCACAGTCAGCGGTACAGGTACTATGTCCTATTATACCACATCAAACCCTGCTCCTTGGACTGATTTTCGTGATGAAATTGTGACGGTTACAATCGAAGAAGGTGTTAAAAATGTCAGCAGTACGTCATTTTACAGATGTACCTCTCTCAAAAACGTTAACTTACCTGATACCGTTACTACTATCGGTGGCTGCGCATTCGAAAAAACGGCAATCGAAAGTATAGTTATTCCCGACAGCGTTACACATATAGATAACGCGGCATTCCGTGGCTGTAAATTGCTTGAAAGTATAAAGCTTTCTGCTAATCTCAGAACCATTGAACTGTTTGCGTTTGACGATTGCGAATCACTTACAAGTCTGACGATTCCCGCAAGTGTCACAAGTATTGTTTGCAGTTTCAAGAGTTGTTCTTCGCTGACAGAGATTATAGTTGAAGAAGGCAACACGAATTACGTTTCTGATGAGTACGGTGTTCTTTATCTTGCATCTTTTGCTGCACTTAAATCTTATCCGGTAGCATCGGTTCGGGAAAGCTATACCGTTAATGAGGCAACTGAGACAATTGCTAAAAATGCATTTTCATACAATGAGAATCTCAAAACCGTAATTCTTCCCGAAGGTGTTGAAAAAATCCAAGGCGATGCATTTTACAGCTGTAAAATGCTTGAAACTGTCGTAATTCCCACAACTGTTACAACAATCGGAACAGATACAGATGCGTTTGGCAATTGCACTTCGCTTAAAAACGTAACTTATAACGGCTCGGAGCACGACTGGATGCTCATTTACGATAATGAACTGAAAAACCTTGACGGGGTTACTTATAACTTCCTCAGTCAGGCTGAAAACGGCGGGCATTCCTACGAGCTGATAACCGATATTGAGCCCACCGAGACACAGCACGGCGAGAAGGCTTACTCCTGCTCCTGCGGTCACTCTTACTCGGAGCTTCTGCATAACTATATCGTTGACCCCAATATGCCCGAGGTGCCGCCCACCTGCGGCTCTAACGGCAAGAGATATTATATCTGTACGGTCTGCGGTGACGAATATGCCGAATTGCTTCCTAAGGGTGGCGAACACTCATTCCAATGGGTGCTCGACCACGCTCCCACGGCAACGGAAACCGGTCTGAAGTGGCAGAGATGTATTTATTGCGGCACAAAAGGCGGTTGGTACATTCCCGCAACGGGCTTCGAGTGGAATGAAAATCTTAACATTGACTTCCTCACGGGTGTTACCTATGGCATCAACCCCGGTACGAGGACGATGGATAATTACACTCAGATTGTGAACGAAGCCTATGTCTGGTTCTACGATACGGACGGCTATCTCGGCACAGGCACGCAGGTTAAGATTATGGAGGGCGACGTTGTCAAGGCGACCTACACGCTTCTCCTCTACGGCGACATCAACGGCGACGGCTTCTACGACGGTCAGGATGCAGTTCTAGCTTCCTGCCTTGCGAACGGAATGCTGACGAAAGAGGATGTCGGTGAGCTTGCCTTCCGCGCGGCTGACTGTAACCACGATGAAATTATTGATGATCAGGATGTGTGGATTCTTAACGAGGCAGGAGCAATCCTTGTCGAGCTCAACCAGTCAGGCGAGCGCCAGGAGGAAATGTATACCTCATCGGCTTATGTTGAATACATTGAGCTTATTGACCAGTGTCCCGAAGAAGAGACGCTACCCGAAGAGGATATAGTTGAAATCCCCGAAAAGGAACCCCTGAGTTTTATTGAATTGATAATCGGCTTAATCATAAGATTCTTTGAAAATATCTTTTTATTCGTAATGTAATTATTAAATTATTCAGTTAAAGGAGGCAAGACAATGGGATTTTTAGAAAGAGCAATTAGACGATGCGTCAGCGATGCTGTGAGAAAGGCGGTGGGCAACGCAGTAAGACAAGCTGTTGAACCCACAGTGACGGATTTTGCAAACAAAACTGCACAGCATTTTGACAATGCGGCGCAGAATCACACACAGCAATCATTACATCCGACAAGCGGTTTAGAGGGCGCATTCTCAAACCTTGAACGTGCAGCGCAAAGCTACGCTACAAAAATGAGCGAAAACCTCAAGGTCTGC
>JAGAKF010000001.1 GCA_017625835.1 Clostridia bacterium | reverse complement strand
GCCATCAAAGGGCGACAAAAAAGATATCGCCCCGAAAAGCCTTGATTTTTCAAGGCTTTTTCGCTTTTTTAGGGCGAAATTTTTATGTTCGATTTCGTAGATGAAAAATGGATATTTTCCGATACTGAATAGATTTGAACTCCCGTGAGAACGAAAATCGCCCAAAACACACAGCACAGAGAAAGAAAAGCTCTGTGCTTTTTTTATGCCCAAAATAAGGAGATACAATGAAACCTACAACAGATTTAGAGCAAGTGAAATCGGTAGCTCGTGCCCTGTTGATGACGGAGGTATATAGGACACCGTACTCCCCGATGGTGGTACAGCATCCGTTCACCTCGTCCGGCTTTGTGGCAACAACGAAGGACGGAGTGATGCAACTTTTAGACATAACCGAGAGCGAAGAAAATCTGCAGGCGTGGCAGTTATTTATGAGAAAGCAGATAAACGCAGCCGACACCGCCTACGAGATTTATATGATGACGAATAAGCCCTACAGCTTGACCTTCCTCAAATACGCCTCTCCGTATTTATCAAAAGCGGATTTATCAAAAATCCTTGCCGATGCGTGGATCAGATCGGAAAACCCGAACTGTGATACCAACGTGAGCAAAAGCAAGTTAATATCAATGTTCAAGCAAGCCGATCCCAACGAGCTTATGCTTGAAAGCGAATTGGAACAGTATGAAGAATTGGACGATATCGTCACAGTTTACCGTGGCGTTACCTCGCACAACTCAAAAAATATTAGGGCTTTATCGTGGACACTCGATAGAGAGAAAGCTGAATGGTTTGCCCACCGATTTAATGAGGACGGTACGGTATACGAAGCGGAAATAGAAAAACAACATATTTTTGCTTTATTTAACGGACGAAACGAATCGGAGGTAATCGTCGATCCCAAATTTTTGATGGATGTAAGAACATCCGAAGAACCCGTACAGGGGCTAAAACAAACAATGTAAATAACGAACAACCGCCAAGCCGAGTGATAGAAATATCCTCGGCTTTTTTCATTTCAAGAAAAAGGAGAAAATTATGATTTTTGCA
The DNA here is from genome assembly GCA_017625835.1 of Clostridia bacterium. Taxonomy (GTDB): domain Bacteria; phylum Bacillota; class Clostridia; order Oscillospirales; family Acutalibacteraceae; genus CAG-488. The sequence continues at coordinate 3,965 of JAGAKF010000001.1, read as the reverse complement.
GATAACCCCCACGATAGAGAGATAGAAAAGATGATGCAGAAAACGCCGCACTTCCGTCCGAGAGGACACGGCATTTTTGTGAGCGAAAAAACCGAGTACAACGCCGAAAGGTGCGGATGCAAGGAGTGTGCCGACAGAAAGAAGAAAAGGCGCGTGTCGGGCGAAAAAACGCCCTGTGTGGAGCAACGAATCCACGAGGGGCAAATCCCACAGCCGAGGGTGCTGATGGAAACCTTCACGGCGGTAACCAACCCCGAATTTATTATCCGAATCAACGAATACATCAAGGAGAGTGAGAAACAGCCTATGCAATTCAGAAACGAAAAACACAGGTCGGTGTTTGAGAACGCCATCAAGGGCATGAACACGAACAACAAAATCAAGATGTGCGCCCTTTACCTTTTGACCGCAGACGGATGCCTGTGGAATGCAGCCAAGCGACATATCGGAAAGGATGAAATCCACTTTTTCCGAATCAGGCTCGGCAGAAGCACCCCGACAGCTTATACCCTTTTCTGCTGTGCAAAGGATCTTGCGCTCGGCTCAAAGCACATGACGATCAGCGACCTCGCAGACGGTGACGTTGTGCATCCCAAGGATTTCGCAATCATTTGCAACGCAATGACAATCCGACGATACGGACTCGGCGCAATTCAATATAAATATGAAGGAGAAAAAGTATGCTGAAATTAACAATAAAGAACAAACAAGGCGACGTCTCAACCTTTGACCTCGCCACGCAGTACCATCAAATGTATGAGAAGTATCAGGAAGCCGAAATCGGAGTGCATCCTCTTGGATTGACTTTTGAGGAAATGCAAAAAGAAGGCTCAAGAATCACACTATCGGCAGATAGCGATATGGGGCAAGGATTGCTCCGCCTGCTTGATGCAAAAACAACGCTATACGAAGCTCACCTTTTCGATGAATCCGTGAGCCGTGTTCATGACGATATCAAAGAGGATGTCGAACAAAACGTAGTAAATGAACAATACGACACCCAAGAGGAACTCTACGAGGATATCAAGGAAATGACCAAGGCTCTCGCCGGAACGAAGATTTCGTTATACTGCCCGTTGCTCATAAAACTCCACGATCACGAAATGGGAGATTATTATGAGGTGGACGGTTATCTCGTAACCGACAACATTGATAAAATCGAGGATAAGCTGTGGGCTGAACAAGCCGATGAAATCAGAATGGCAGAATATGTGGGCGACCACTCCAATCTCGAAGATAAGCTCGTATTTGCGGAATGGAACGTGGAGGAAATCCAAGGCACGCTTTATGGCAGAATTGATTGCTACCTTACAGAAGCACTCACCGAGGAAGAAATGATACGCCTCAAATCTGCCGTTAGAGGACAAAACAGCGATGGATTTGGAGAGAACTTCGAGCAAAGAGAAATCCGTATTGATGAGGGTGACCTGCTCGTTTCCTTTTGGAACTGTCAAGGCAATTATTTTCTTTATACGGATGACGAAATGAGCGAATATCTCGGACAAAGAAACGGAATGAAATTCGGAGGTTGAAGATGACAAACTTTTATGAAAGACAACTCAAGCGGATGTTTAGCGACATTGGCTCACAATCCGTAGATACAGTTTTTGCAGGCAAGGCAATGCTATCAAAAATCAGCGATGACCTTCGTGCAAAGGTCGAATTCGTTACAGGAAGAATGGCAAGTCAATACGAGGGATTGAAACTTTCTATTATTCATAAAAACGAAGGAATTATCGACTCGCAGTCCTTTATGTTCCACGAAATCATTGGATTAAAAGGTGCGGCGAGAGATCGCAGACCTCACGTATGGGATGATAACGGCAAGGCGGCGTGGTTTGGATATGAGCCGACAACTGCCGACCTCGAAACAATTGGCTCAAAGGTCGAGGATTATATTTGAAAATTATTGCCCTGCAATAATCAGCCAAGAAAAATACAAGGCTGCCCAAGAGATGATAGCGATAAAAAAAGGAACGAAACGTGGCAACACGGTTTATACGCTATCCAAAACAATGAGATGCCCCGATTGCGGAAGGCTTTTCCGCAGGCACGTGGCGAACGGTAAGGCATATTGGTGCTGTTCTCTCCTTACAGCAAATGCAAGCAAGTGCAAAAGCAGACGAGTGAGAGAGCCGATGGTTTATGACACCTTCAATATGATGATTTATAAGCTAAAAGCGAACAGGCAGGATCTGCTTGAGTCTTTAATCCAACGGCTCGAATATTTACAGAGCCGAACGAGTGAGAACATTGAGAGAATACGGCAGATCGATAAGGAAATAGCAGACTTAAGTGCTAAAAACCTTGTTGTAACAAGATTGCATACAAGCGGAGTCCTTGGCACAGCCGAATACTCTATGCAGACCTCGGAAATAAGCAACAAGATAACTGAGTTACGAATTGAGCGTAGAAAAAAGCTCACCGAGGACGAAAACGATGTTATGCTCGACGAACTGAAAAGGCTTAACGAAATTCTCAAGGAGTATGAGCCGACAAGCGACTTTGACGAGGAAATGTTCGAGCAAATTATAGAATCAATCATCGTTGACGATACCTCAAGGCTGACCTTCCATTTAATCGGCGGTCTGACCTTGACAGAAGAAATCAAAGAGAAAGGAAGGTGCAGAACGGCATGAAAAACAGAAACATACTTTACGGCTACGGATACTTTGACGGAAAAATCGATATACACCCACAAGAATCCGAGATTGTAAAAGAGGTCTACAAGGCATACCTCAACGGAAAATCCCTGCTAATCATAATGAATATGCTGAACGAAAAGCAGATCGAGTATATGCCCGGCGTGGTAAATTGGAACAAGGCACGAGTAATGCGAATTCTTGATGATAAGCGATACTTGGGCGACGAGAAATACCCTGCCTTGATAGATCAAGAAACATACGATGCTGCCCAAGCGTTAAAAGAAAACAAATGCGACCAAAAGAACGTGGACAGGCAGGCTGATATTTTCCAATTAAGCACTCCCGTTAGATGTCCCACCTGCAACGGCGTTATGCGAAGAAAATACGATAAACGCCGAACAACGCAAAGCAGATGGGTATGCAGAAATCCCGAATGCAAAACCTCAATAAGAATAACGGACGAAGGATTGTTTACCGCAATAATGGAACTGCTCAACGGAGTGATAGCGAATCCCGAAAGAATTAACATACCGACAGAAAAAGAAAATGAGCCGAGCCTCGAAAGACGGCGACTCAACAGCGAGATCACAAGGCTTTTTGATCGCCTGCAAATTGACCGAGAGCTTGTCAGAAAGAAAATGATGGAATACGCCTCCCTGCGATATAGCGAGATTGGCAATGAGGTGAGTACAGCCATAAGGCTGAAAGACATCTTTATACAGACAAGCCCAATGGAAACCTTCTCCCTTGAATTTGTAGAGAGAACGGTGGACGAAATAAGGTTAGCAACGGACGGAACGGTAAGCATCGTCCTCGAAAACAAACAAGAAATTAGAAAGGGGGTATATTATGCAGACACCCGTAGCTGAACAACCGAAGAAGGTAGTACGAGTTATCGCCCCTACGGTTACACCGCAAGAACAGGCGAAAAACCTATACCGACAATTGCGAGTAGTCGCCTACTGCCGAGTATCGACCAAGCAAGAGGAACAGCTTAATAGCTATGAAACCCAAAAGAACTATTATACCGAGCGAATCAACGCAGAGCCGAATTGGACTCTCGTGGCGATTTTCGCAGACAAAGGCATCACAGGCACAAGCGTAAAAAATCGTGACGAATTCAATAAGATGATTAAGCTCTGCAAGCGTGGTAAGGTCGATATGATAATTACCAAGTCAATATCCCGATTTGCAAGAAACACCCTCGACTGCCTAAAGTACACTCGAATGCTGAAAGCCATCGGAGTGGACGTGTTCTTCGAGGAACAAGGCATCCACAGCACACAGCCTGGGGCTGAATTTTATATCACCATTTACGGT
>JAGAKF010000083.1 GCA_017625835.1 Clostridia bacterium | reverse complement strand
CCCAAACTTATCAAGCACATAATCCTTTATCTCTTGATAAGTCGCTTTTGCCTCTGAAGCAGTCAAATCAAACTCATCAAGGCTGATTTCGAAGTCGATATGTGTATCGGGATTTTTTCTAACCAACTGAACAACCGTCTCGACATTTCCCGTACGCGGGAACATATCGACCGGAGTAGCCTCCGTCACCTCATAGCCGACCTCAAGGAAACGTGCGCAGTCACGTGCAAGGGTTGCGCTGTCGCAGGACACATAGACTATTCTGTTGGGTGACATTTTTGCAACCGTTTCAACCAAAGCTCCGTCGCAGCCTTTTCTCGGAGGATCGAGAACCACAACATCGGGCTTTATTCCCTCTTCGAGAAGGATTTCTGCCGCCTTTGAAGCATCGCCGCAAATAAAACGTGCATTTTCAATTCCGTTGAGTTCGGCATTTTTCTTCGCGTTTTCAATTGCCTGTTCAACGATTTCAACCCCGACAAGCTGTTTTGCATCTTTTGCCATCGTAAGACCTATCGTTCCCGTACCGCAATAAAGGTCGATAAGTGTTTCTTTACCCGTAAGACCTGCATATTCCTTTGCTTTATTATAAAGGACTTGTGCACCGTCGTGGTTTACCTGATAGAATGACAGCGGAGAAATATTGAATTTAAGTCCGCAAAGCTCATCCGTTATATAATCCGAGCCGTAGAGCGTTATACACTCGCTTCCGAGTACAACGTTTGTGTTTTTTGTGTTAATATTAAGAATCACGCTTTTAAGTCCGCTGATTTCAGATTTAAGCGTTTCAACAAGCTCTTCGGCAAACGGGATTACCCTGCCGTTTGCAACAAGGCAGACCATAATTTCTCCCGTTGCAAAACCTTTTCGTATATAGATATGTCTTAAAAGACCTTTGCCTGTGGTTTCGTCATAAACGCTGATTTTCTTTTCTCTTATCAGATCGCGGAAAATATCAACAACATTCTTGAAATCTTCAGGCTGAAGGTAGCAATCGGCACAATCGATAATGCGATGCGTCATCGGCGCGTAAAAACCGATTGAAGCAAAAGTGCCGTCAGAACCGACAGGATACTGTGCCTTATTTCTGTATCTTGAAGATTCAGGCGAAGGGATAATCGGTTTAATCGGAACATCAAGTCCGCCGATACGCTTAAAGTTATCCTCAACCTGAGTCTGCTTTATTTCAAGCTCGGCATCATATCTGATATGAGCAAAGCAACAGCCTCCGCACTTTTCAGACACTGCACAATCAGGCTTTATTCTTATCGGTGAACGCTGTGTGATTTTTTTGATTATACCAACAGCATATGTTTTCTTGACCTTGATTATATGCGCAATTACGTGGTCACCCGTAACGGCACCACGCACAAAAACAGTCATTCCGTTGTAATCGCAAACTCCGCTGCCCTGAACCGTGCAGCTTTTCACAGTCAGCTGAATTTCATCATTCTTTTTAAGCAAGTCATCACCGCCCTGTTATTCAGAATAGATTATACTACTCCCGACATCAAAAATCAATAAACAGCGCCTTAAAACATATGTTGTTGACAAAAATATTTATAGTGATATAATGTCTTCAAGTGAACAGTTATCTTCGGGGCGGGGTGCAATTCCCCACCGACGGTGTTTGGATAAATATCCATAAGCCCGTGAGCAAATGCTGATCCGGTGAGATTCCGGAGCCGACGGTACAGTCCGGATGAGAGAAGATTTATGTATTCAATTCGCCCCGTACTTTTTGTACGGGGCTTTTTCGTTGATAACTCTCACTGAAAAATTATCAGGAGTTGAGTTTATGAAAAACACAGTCAGCAACAGAAACCACATCAGTTCAATCAGAAAGCTTACAGTTGTAGCAATTATGTCGGCATTGTCGTTCGGCCTTATGCTCATTGACTTTCCGATTCCCATTATGCCTTCGTTTATAAAATTTGACGTTTCCGAACTGCCCGCGCTTATAACGTCTTTCGCATTCGGTCCGCATTACGGAATTCTGGTCTGCCTTCTGAAAAATGCACTTCATCTGCCGATGACAACCACCGCTGCTGTAGGTGAGCTTTCCAACTTCCTGCTTGGTGCTTCTTTCGTCGGAGTTGCAGGTATCTTTTACACGATCAAAAAGAACCGTACATTTGCTTTCATCGGTGCAATGGTCGGAAACCTCGCAATGGCTGTTGCCTGCTTCCTTGTAAACTTCTTCATCACCTACCCTCTTTATATGAAAATTCTCATTCCCGAAGAAGCAATCCTCGGAATGTATCAGGCAATTCTTCCTTCAATGGATTCAATCTGGAAATCCATTCTTGTGTTCAACGTTCCGTTCACTTTTGTAAAAGGTCTTGTAAGCGTTGGAATAACATTCCTCGTTTACCGCAAACTTTCTCCGATTCTTAAAGGGAAATTAGAACATAAGTCTTGACTTGAACGGTATATTGGTGTATAATTTCTTCGCAATAAATTAAATAGCGCTCAACACTTATTAAGAGTAGCTGAGGGAACAGGCCCTATGAAGCTCAGCAACCTGCGTTAAGCAAGGTGCTAAATCCTGCGGTGCAACCGAAAGATAAGGTTTTTACAGCTCTCGGTTTGCGCCGGGAGCGTTTTTTTCGACAAAGGAGGACTTTTAAAATGGCAAAACATCTTTTTTCATCAGAATCAGTAACAAAGGGACATCCCGATAAAATCTGTGACCAGATTTCAGACGCAGTGCTTGACGCAATCCTTGCACAGGATCCGAACGGCCGTGTTGCTTGCGAAACCTGCTGTACAACAGGTATGGTACTCGTTATGGGTGAAATCTCAACTTCAGCAAACATCGACATTCCTGCAATCGCACGTAAGGTAATCTGCGACATCGGTTACGACAGCGCGGAAAAGGGCTTTGACGGTAACACATGTGCTATCCTTACTTCCCTTGACAAGCAGTCAGGCGACATCGCAATGGGCGTTGACGCTTCTTTCGAGCTCAAGGGCGGTGAAGAAGACAAGTACAATCTCCACGGTGCAGGCGACCAGGGTATGATGTTCGGTTACGCTTGTAACGAAACTCCCGAGCTTATGCCGATGCCGATTTCGCTCGCACACAAGCTTGCTCTCAAGCTTACGGAAGAAAGAGAAAACGGCAATCTCGGTTATCTCCGTGCTGACGGCAAGACTCAGGTTACTGTTGAATACGACGACGATAAGGTTGTAAGAATCGACGCAATCGTTGTTTCTTCACAGCACAGCGCAGATGTTGAGCTTGATAAGATCCGTGAGGACGTTATCAACCTCGTAATCAAGCCGACAATCGATGCTTCACTCATCGACGAAAACACAAAGATTTACGTTAACCCGACAGGCAGATTCGTAACGGGCGGTCCGCAGGGCGACTCAGGTCTTACAGGACGTAAGATCATCGTTGACACATACGGCGGATATTCACGTCACGGCGGCGGTGCTTTCAGCGGTAAGGACCCGACAAAGGTTGACCGTTCAGCAGCATATATGTGCCGTTACATTGCAAAGAACATCGTTGCTGCTGAGCTTGCAGACAAGTGCGAAGTTCAGCTTGCATACGCTATCGGTGTTGCAAAGCCTGTTTCAGTTATGGTTGATACATTTGGCACAGGAAAGGTTTCAAACACAGAGCTTGCAGCCGCAGTAAATAAGGTATTCGACCTCAGACCTGCTGCAATCATTGACAATCTCGGCCTTCGCCGTCCGATTTACCAGCAGACTGCTGCTTACGGACACATGGGAAGAACAGACATCGACCTTCCCTGGGAGAAAACAGACAAGATTGATGAGCTTAAGGCTGCTCTTTGATCAGATCGGAAAGAAAACGGGCATCGTATGATGTCCGTTTTTTGTTGTTTTTTAATTGAAATCATCATAACTTTGATGTATAATAAAATGTTGTACGGAGGTGGTCATGTGGCAATCACAACTATCGTTTTTGATATGGGCGGTGTGCTCGTTGACTTTGATGCCAAGAGAAGTCTTTCAACTCATTTTGCGCCCGAATATCACGATCTCATTAACGAAAAAACATTTGCTTCAGAAACCTGGAAGCTTATGGATAAGGGCGACTTCGAAGTTGAAGAAGCTATACGGATAATGTGCCGTGAGCTTCCCGCAGAGTTTCACGAAGAAGTCAGCAAAATGATTCTTGACCACGAAGGTGAAATGCCGCCGATCGCAGAAATGTATCCGATCGTAAAAACACTTAAGGAAAACGGTTATAGGATTTATCTTCTTTCCAACTGTCCGTCCTGGTTTGACGAGTTCAAAAAAAGTGTTCCTGCATTTGACTTTTTCGACGGATTTATCATCTCCGCCAAGTATAATTTAATTAAACCCGGCAAGGAAATTTTCAGCGTACTGTTCAATGAATTCTCGCTCGACGCTTCGGAATGCTTTTTTATTGACGATTCCCCTGCCAACGTTGCAACAGCAAACGATCTCGGTATGACCGCACATTGCTTCAGCAAATACAAAGTAAATGAACTCATTGACGCTCTGCGAGGTGCAGGTATACTTTAATTACCAACAAACCATAAGGTTTTGAAAGGTATCTTTCTGCCTCGGCATCGTTAAAAATCTTTGAAATATCGGCGAAAACTGCTCGAATGTACGTGATATATTGCACTTCAGACTTATGTGTTGCTGGTAATTAAAGTATAAATATTTAAGGAGCTAATATGTCCTGTTTTACCAAAGCTCTTAAAGGCTTAAATGAATATCGGTCAATCATCTATGACCTTAACAACCGACGCCTCCCCGCAGGAGTTGTCGGTCTTTCGGCTATACACAAGGCTCACGTTATCAGTGCAGCGTGTGAGGACCTTGCTCCGCACAGAGCAATTATCCTCACTCCCGACGAGGCTCAGGCTTCAAAGCTTTGCAAGGACCTTAACGCGTTCGGCTGTGAGGCGCAGCTTTTCCCTGCAGGCGACCTTACCTTACGTCCCGATAACGTAAAATCGCGTGAATATGAACATAAAAGACTGAGTGTCCTCGGCAACCTTGTTGACGGCAAGGTCCGTGCCGTTGTCTGCTCGGTCGAAGCCGCTTTGCAGTACACAATTCCGCCCGAGGAATTGATTGCAAAGAGAATAACATTGAACGTTGACGATGAGATAAAGCAGGATGAGCTTATCGAAGCGCTTATCAACGCAGGATACACACGCAGTTCCCAGGTTGACGGTTCGGGACAGTTCTCCGTCCGCGGTGGAATAATTGACATTTTTTCGCCCGACTGTGAAAATCCGTACAGAATCGAATTCTGGGGCGATAACATAGACTGTCTTTCCACCTTCGAGGTTGAGAGCCAACGAAGAATCGACTCCACACGTTCAATAACCATTACGCCCACAAATGAAATCTGTTGCAGTCCAATGAAGCTCATTGAACTGCTTGAGGACTTTATAAAAAATGCCCGCGGCAAGGGCACAAACAAGGTTAAGGAAAGCATCAGGCTCGATCTTGAAAAGCTTGAGGGCGGAATTAATCTCCCGAACATTGACAGGTATCTTCCGCTTATTTACCCCTACCCTGCTACAATTTTTGATTATGTTGAACAACCTCTTGTTTTTGTAACGGAAAGTTTTTCTGTCAAAGAAGCCGCGAATGCCTGCCTGAAAATTTTCCACGAAGATCTAAAGGCTTACCTTGAAGACGGTATAATCTGCAACGGGCTTGACCAATATATGATGGAGTTTTCCGAGCTTCTGACTTTATACGAAGACCTCGGTGCAATCTACCTCGACAATATGACACGAGGCTCATTTGACACTCCCGTCAAAAGTCTTGTTACATTCAATGCAAAACAGTTCAGTCCGTGGAGCGGTTCGCTTTCCGTTCTTATTGATGATATCCGTCCTGTTTACGGCAAGAAAGGTAATGCGGTTTTCGTTATCGCAGGTACCGAAAAATCGGCAAGCGCACTCGCTTCCGACCTTGAAAACGAGGGAATTTCCGCAATGTATCTTTCCTCACCTCCCGAGGAATGTATCCCCGGCAAGGTTATTGTTCTGCCGGGCGGATTTTCGGCAGGTTTTGAATATCCCGATGCAAAGCTTACTGTCATAACTTACGGAAGCAAGGCTTCATTACCTGTTAAAAAATCAAGCAAAAAAGTTAAAAAAGCAAATATGTTCAATTCCCTTGAGGACTTGCACAAGGGAGATTACATCGTTCACACCGCCCACGGTATCGGACTTTTCGACGGCATCACAAGCCTTGAAGCTGACGGCAAAATCAAGGATTACATCAAAATCCGCTACGATAAAGGCGACGTGCTCTACGTGCCCGTTACTCAACTTGACCAGGTTTCGAAATACATCGGTGCAAGAAGCGAAAACGGTACCGTAAAGCTCAACAAGCTTGGCGGAAAAGAGTGGCAGAAAACCCGATCTAGAGTCCGCAGTGCCGTCAAGGACATCGCAAAAGAGCTTATCGATCTTTATGCAAAGCGCACTCAGATCAAGGGTCACGCGTTCTCGCCTGATATTGATATGCAGAATGACTTCGAACGAAGGTTCGAATTTGACGAAACAGAAGATCAGCTTCGTTGCATATATGAAATCAAAGAGGATATGGAAAAGCCGTATCCTATGGACAGACTTCTTTGCGGTGACGTCGGCTTCGGTAAGACTGAAGTTGCGCTTCGTGCCGCATTCAAGTGTGTCGCAGACGGCAAACAGTGTGCAATACTTGTTCCTACGACGATTCTTGCGCTTCAGCACTATCAGACAATCTGCAAACGTTTTGAAGGTTTCCCGATTGAAGCACAGATGATTTCGCGTTTTGTGCCTGCGACTCAGCAGAAGAAAATCAAAGAACAGCTCAAATCAGGCTTTGTCGACATCATAGTCGGTACACATAGACTTATTTCAAAGGATATTGAATTCCGCAACCTCGGACTTATAATCGTCGACGAGGAACAGCGTTTCGGCGTTGCGCAGAAAGAACGGCTTAAGGAAAGTTATCCTGACATTGACGTTCTTACACTGAGTGCAACACCTATACCGCGTACGCTTAATATGGCGATGTCGGGAATTCGAGATATGTCAATCCTTGAAGAAGCACCGCACGACAGACATCCCGTTCAGACTTATGTTGTTGAATATAACTTTGAAGTAATTCTTCAGGCGATTCACTCCGAGTTACGGCGCGGAGGTCAGGTTTACTATCTGCATAACCGTACGGAAACTATTGAACGTACAGCCGCAAAGCTCAAAGAGTTTTTGCCTGACCACAATGTTGCAGTTGCTCACGGTCAGATGTCGGAAAATCAGTTGAGTGAAATCTGGCGCAAGCTCCTTGAGGGCGAAATTGACGTTCTCGTCTGCACGACAATTATTGAAACGGGTGTTGACGTGCCGAACGTAAACACGATTATCATTGAAGATGCAGACAGACTGGGACTTGCTCAGCTTCACCAGATACGAGGCCGTGTCGGACGTTCTGCAAGACGCGCAAGCGCTTACCTTACGTTCCGAAGAGGCAAGGAACTCAGCGAAATTGCGGCAAAAAGACTTACGGCAATCCGCGAATATACCGAGTTTGGCTCAGGTTTCCATATTGCTATGCGCGACCTTGAAATACGAGGAGCTGGTAACATTCTAGGTGCTCAGCAGCACGGTCATATGGAAGCCGTCGGATACGATATGTACCTTAAGATGCTCGAACAGGCCGTCAGCGAAGAAAAAGGTGAAGCGCCTGCTGTTTCGGAAAAAGAGTGCCTTATCGATCTTCCGATCGACGCTCACATCCCCGGAGATTACATTGAAAACGTTCCGCACAAGCTCAAGATGTACAGAAGAATTGCGGATATCAAAAACCAGGACGACGCTGACGACGTCATCGACGAGCTTATCGACAGATTCGGTGAACCGCCGCAGTGCGTAATGGGCTTAATCACGGTTTCGCTTCTTCGCAACTCTGCACTTCAACAGGGCGTTTACGAAATCGGCAGGACAGGAAACAACGTCAAGCTGTTTATCGAAAGCCTGCAGATGGAGAAAATATCCGTTCTCGCAAAATATATGCCGGGCAGGATAACCGTTTCCGCCGCAGGCAAACCGCATATCGCCATCAAGGTGAATATCGGAGAAGACCAGCTGACCATTATCCGCAAAGCACTTGAAATAATGTCCCGAACGGACAGTGAATAAAGCAAAAAGGCTATCGCACGAAGCGATAGCCTTTAATTTTTTATTATACTCAGCAGCCAAAAATCTTTGTAAAGAAATCTGAAATAACTGCAAAAACTTTTTTAACGGGAGCAAAGATAACATCAAAGATTCCCTGCTCTTCTTCTGTTACACCTGAATCTGAAAGATCCTTCTGAATCGCAAAGGAGTCGATGTTTTCTGTATCACCTGTCTCAGGATTAACCTCATAAGCATCGAAGTAGAGTGTGTCGCCTACGATTCTGATACCTGAGAATACTGAATACTCAACGTCACAGATAGCTTCTGCTCTCGGGAAGAGCTTATCTGTAAGAGCAGGATCCTTCTGCTTGTAAACCTTAACGCCTGAGCAACCGCCGATTACGTAAACAGAACCCTGCGGATTCTCCTTGACTGTGTAGTCTTTTCCGTTGAATGTAGTTGTTGAAGTTTCAACGCCTTCAACCTTGTTGTTGATCATTGAATCTGTACGAAGGTAAACGTGGTCGTGACCCTGGAATACCATATCAACGTCAAGCTCGGGCATAAGAACTGAGAGCTGTTCTCTCATTGCGATAACGTCGTCATCGTCGTAGTGAGAGCCGTTTGAATAAACAGCCTTATGAGTTGCAACGAACTTCCAGTCTGCGTCGCTTGCTTCCATATCAGCCTTAAGCCATTCAATCTGGTCATCGCTGAAGCCTTCATCTTCGCTGAGGTTGTTTGCGTTAAGAACTGCAACATGAACATTGTTGTAATCAAATGAGTAGTAAACACCTGATTCAACGTCCTGCTCAGGAGCGTTAGGAACAACAAAGTTTGTAACTGTTGCGTTTGTGCCGTGGCCCTCGTGGTTACCTGTAACAGGCATCATTGCCGAATGCATAAGAGTTTCTGATGAGCCGTCAAGAAGCCACTGCCACTGGTTGAAGTTGTCACCGTGGTCAACAAGGTCACCTGTATTTACAGCAAATGCTGCTTCGGGATACATTTCGTAAGCCTTGTCAATAACTGCTGCAAATGTTTCGTACTGATGTGCAGACTGTGACTGCGGGTCAGTTACGTGGATGAATGTTGTTTCGTCAGAACCGTCTTCAACTGTAAATGTACCTGTTTCGCTCCACCAGTTTCTTGAAGCATCGCCGACGCGGAAAGCATATTTCTTGCCTTCTTCAAGGCCTGAAACTGTGATTATATGTCTGTTCATCGGGATTTCGTAGTACATAAGACCGATTACGCCGAAGTCGATACCCGGATAAGATCTGTCTGTACGTGCTGTTGAAGACTCAAATGTAACGCTTGCAGGCATTTCGTCAGTAAATGTAACTTCATCTGCATACTCAACGATCTGGATATCTGAACCCATAACAGTTGACTTTGTGTACCAGCTGATGTTTCTCTGTGAAGCATCTTCACCTAGAGTTACGGTAAGAGCTGTGGGAAGTCTGTAATTCTCTCTTGTTGCTTCAACGGGAGCTTTACCGTCATAAACGATTGTTGCGTTGTAGTCATCGGGGAAGTTATAGTCAGTAACGAAGTTAAGAACAATGCTTGCGAGTGAATCGCCGATACCGTCGAGCATTGACGGTGTAATGTATTCTTCCATGTAATGCTCAAGAAGACCGATAAGTGAATCGCCTTCAAGAACACCGAAAGTACCGAGGATCGCCATTACGTTGTCAGCAATATTGAGAAGAGATGTATCGCCGAGGAACGCTACCTCAAGAACGATATCAAGAACCTTACCGAGAACGTGACCGAACTTGCCGAACGGGAAGAGAGTATCAACGCGGAGTTCAACATCGTTGAGGAGATGTTCCTGGAGAAGATCGTCTGCAAGGATTTCAACGAGAGTATTAAAAATCTTGCCCGCATATTCAGGATCATTCTCAAGGTTGTTGACAGCATCAAGCAAGAACGCATCTCTTGTGTGGTCAAGCGTACCTTCATATGTATAAAGGATTGTGTTCATTACTACGTCGCCGAGTGTGCCTGGTTCTGTTGTACTGCCGATACCGTACTCTTCGTAGAATGCTGAGTTCGGAAGATCAGACAGCTGAATATTAAAGAGCTTGCCGAGAGTCTCGTTGAGGTAATCGATTGTACCCTGCGGATCTGTAAGGTAAAGCTTCTGGATCTGACCGAGGAAATCCTCAAGGAAAGCCATGATGTTTTCAGTTGTGAAAATGCCGATAGGTCCGAGCTTTATGCCTTCACCAAGAAGACCGCCAAGAAGCTCTTCAAGGTCAAGTCCCATATCTGAAAGAGCAGGAAGAACACCTTTTTCTGCAAAGATCGGAGCAAACTTTTCAATGTAGCCGCCGATTACATCGCTTGCAAGACCTGCAAAGCCTCTTTCATCGAAATAAGAGATTTTGATTGATTCCTCGCGGAACGGCTGAGCATATGTATAGCCGTTTACAGTTACGGGAAGAACGCAGTCAACGTCGTAGCTTTCAACGTCAAGAGTTGTCTTGCCTGCACCGTCAGTTGTCATTTCGAACTCACGGATGTAGTTCGGGAATGAAGTAAGAGAAGACATACTTACTTCTGTAAGCTTTTCACCGTTATCGCTGACCATTTCAGCAATATCGTTGATGTGAACGTGACCTGTGAGCGAGAAGTGCATACCTGCATCTGCAAGCTTTTCTGTGATCTCGTCCCAACCGTCTACGTTGAAGCCTACAAGAATTTTATATTCATTAGCAAAGTGAGGAACAAGGTTGTGGTGGATTACACCGATCGGAGTTTCGCCCTTAGCCTTTGCATCAGCAATTTCATCAAGCACCCAGGCAAGGAATTCATCAGAAAATGCACCTGCTGTTTCGCCGACATCTTCACCGTCACTTGTAAGGTCACTGCTGTACTTTGTAACGTCCATCATAACGATTCTGAAGCCGTCATCTCTTACTGAGTAAGAAAGCATATTACCCTTACCTGAAGACGGAACGTACTTGTGGTAAGCAAGGTCATAACCGAGGTTCTTATAAACTTCAAGGAACTCTTCGGGAGTAATTGCTCTTGCTGCTTCCTCATAACCGTTTTCGAAGGTTGTTGCTGTATCAGTTCTGTTCATATCGTGGTTACCGCAGGTAACGAGAACCTTGAGTCCTGTGTCAGCCTCAAACTGTTCCATTCTTTCAGCAAACTTTTCGTGAGCAACATACTCACCATTCGCAGTAAGGTCACCTGAAACGATAACGTATTCCATATTGTTTGTTTTTGCGTGCTCTTCAAGCGCTGCCAGAGCAGAGTTGAGAATACCCTCAGACTCGTACGGCTCTCTGCCGATTGAAGTCTTGAGCGAATCAATAAAAGCTTCGCAGTAGTCACCTGTGAGCTCTTTCGGATAATAATGCACGTCCGAAATAGCCGCAAAGTTCAATGTCTTTTCCGGCAGAATTGCTGCCTTGATGCTGTCTGCGGCACCTGCATTCATGGGTACTACTGAGAGTAACATCACCAATGCAAAAAATGCAGACAAGATCTTTTTTGTGGTTCTTTTTGCGTTTTTCATTGTCTTTCTCCTTTTATGCCAATAAAATTTAAACCTGATTAAAGCTTTCGCCCGCAATTCCGAGATACTCGTCTGCGGCTGTCGTATCGATTTCTTCAATGTTCTTCAGCTTCTTCTGAATGATACGGTTTCTGTCCTGCGCCTCGTCAAGCGATTTACCTGCTTCGTCAATCTTCTTTCTCGCCTTTTCAAGCACTGCACCGAATTTATCGTACTGCACCTTTGTGACCGCAAGAAGCTGGCGCACTTCGTTCGCTTTTTCGTTTATTGCAACTGCTTTGAAGCCCATTGAAAGAGTGTTGAGTAATGCAATTATAGTTGTCGGTCCTGCGACCATAATATTTTCACGCTGGATTTTATCAAGAACATCTGAACCTGAAGAGGTTATTTCAGCGTAAAGGCCTTCCGTCGCAAGGTACATTATCGCAAACGGTGTTGTAGACGGAACATTGATGTACTTCTTGATAGTCTTGGCTTCCTGGTAAACTCTGTCATAAAGAGCTTTTCTTGCAGCCGCAAGAGCATTCGCATCGGCATTATCTGCCGCTTCGCATACGCGTTTGTAGTCTTCCATCGGGAATTTCGAGTCAATCGGGAGATATGTAATCTTCGACGAATCGTCACTTGCCGGAATCTTAACCGCAAATTCAACAACATCTCTTGAACCCGGAACTGCCGCATAATTCTTGACGTACATATTAGGAATCGTCTGGTCAAGAATTCCCTCAAGCTGAATTTCCGCCCAGGTGCCTCTCACCTTAACGTTTGTGAGAACTCTGTTAAGTGCTGTAACATTGGTCGTTACGCCCGTTGAAAGCTCCTTCATCTCGCCAAGCGATTTGTAAACATTTTCAAGCTGTTCGGAAACAGTCTTGAACGAAGAATCAAGCCTTGTGGAAAGCGTTGCCGTAAGCTTCTCATCAACAGTTTCTCGCATCTGGTCAAGCTTCTTTTCGTTGCTTTCCTGCATTCTGCCGATTGCCGCATCAAGAGTACGGGTCTGCTTTTCGTTAAGCTCTGCACTGCTTGTACGGATAAGGTTAAGAGAATCCGTCATATCCTTATTAAGCTTGATAAGGGTTTCGTAATTCTGCTTGGTCATACCGTCGAGCTTGTCAGTCATAAAATGAAGGCTTTCGTTAAGCTCACGACGGTTACGTTCAAATTCTTCAGCATTGCTTCCCGTTGACCGCTGAAGGTACATTGAAAGCGCCGCTATCTGCTTTTCAAGTGCGTCTATTTTATCCGAATTATCTTTAACTTTTACTTTTTTCATTACAGCAAAGAGTAAAATAATTGCGATAACAGTCAAGGCAGCAGTAAGCAAAACAAGTATATCTGTCAAACAACCACTTCCATTTAAAAAAATTTAATATATTATACCAAAATTATTCATATTAGACAATATAAAATACGAAAAATATATGGCTTTTTTAAATTGTTTTTGCTATAATGTTTTTGCTTGGAATACAAAATTTTACAAAACTTCAAAAGTGTAAAAGAGGTTTTTATATGATAAAAAAATCAATTTGCATATTGCTTTCGGCAATCATATTTTTATGCGCATTCAGTGCCTGCGGCGGCGATGACGACATCAGTCTCGTAATGCCGATTTCCGCAGATCCGCTCTGCCTTGATCCGCAGATTGCTGAAACACAAACAGCAAAAACAATAATTAAAAACTGTTATGAGGGTCTCGTAAGGCTCGACAGTGAAAATAAAATCGTCAGCGGTGTTGCCGAAAGCTGGACTGTTTCCGACAACGGACTTGAATACACATTCAAACTTCGTGAAGACACAAACTGGCAGCTTCTTAAAACCTACAAAGATGTGCTTGACGACGAAAATTATATGGAGAATTTCAAAACGCAGGTTACTGCACACGATTTTGAATTTGCTCTCAAGAGAGCCGTCGACAAAATCACAGATTCACCTGATGCGGATAAGCTGTATTGCATTAAGAATGCTCAGAAAATCCATAACGGTGAGGCAGACAAATCCACCCTCGGAGTAAAGGCAAAGGACGACCGCACTCTTGTTATCAACCTTGAAAGGGCAAATCCCGATTTTCTTCGTATTTTAACCCTTCCGCTTTGTATGCCCTGCAATGAAGAATTTTTCAAGGCGACGAACGCAAAGTACGGACTTGAACTGAAATACACGTTCTGTAACGGTCCGTTCTACCTCGGCAGATGGACAGTCGACCATTCAGTCGTTATGTACAGAAACGAAGGCTACAAAGGAAACGAAAAGGTTAAGCCGACGGCAATTTACCTTAACATAAACAAAGAAGAAGATTCAATTATCACTAAGCTCAAGCAGAACGATTACAGCTGCGCTTACCTTTCGGATGCATCGCGTTTTTCCTTAACTGAAACCAAAATGACATTCGGAGTAACCGAAAACTCTGTAAGCGGAATTTCCTTTAACTGCAAAGATGCTTTTATGAGCAACGTAAATCTGCGTCAGGCCCTTCTTATTCTTACCAAAACAGACGCAATGACAGTGCCTCAGCAATCAACGGGCAAGGCTGTTGGAATCATCCCCCTCGCCTGCCGTTATTCGGATTCATCATACAGAGAAGCTGCAGGAAATCTTTCCGTTCCGAAGTACGATGAAGCTGTCGCTCTGGAGCTTTGGAAAAAAGGACTTGAAGAAAACGGCAGCGAATCAGCAACGATCAAAATTATCTGCCCGCAGGAATACCTTGGCAGTATGCAGAAAATCATACAGAATTGGCAGAAAGTGCTCAGCACGACAATCGTTGCAAAAGTCGAAGCAGTCAGTGCAGAAACACTTAAAGACGCTATCCGCAACGGTAAATATCAGCTTGCAGTGACTGAAATAACAGCAAGCTCTTCAACCCCGACAGATATGCTGAAAAATTTTACTACAGACAACAGCAAAAATATTTTCGGATATTCTGACCCTGTATACGACGAGCTTGTAAATAAAATCATCTGTGAACATTCGGGAACTGAAATCCTCAGTAATACCAAAAATGCTGAACAGATGCTTCTTGCAAATGCAGTTTTCCTTCCCCTTTTCAACTACGGCGATTATCTCGCTCTCAGCAGCGATACAACAGGAGTTTTTGCTTCACCTGCTTTTGAAGGAGTAAATTTCATAAGCGGAGGTCTGGACTGATTGTTATTTTTAAATAAAAACAAATTTATTGCAGTCATTTTCTGGCTTTTAAGTGCAGTTATTATGGTTCTGATTTTCAATTTTTCCGCCGCAACCGGTGACGAATCTGAGGAACTCAGCCAGGATTTACTCACAAAAATCATTGAATTTATCGGAAATTTTATTTCGCACAATACATTGCGCAAGCTCGCACATTTCAGCGAATTTGCTGCTCTGGGCTTTTGCGTCACAGGTGCAATCCACTACACTTTCGGAAAAAGAAAGTTTTATCTTCCGCTTATCCCCTGCGTTCTGTACGCAATAAGCGATGAAATCCATCAGCATTTCGTACCCGAGAGAGCGTGCAGGCTCTTCGATATGTTCGTTGACAGTTGCGGAATTATGACCGGAATCGGGATTTTCCTGCTATTCATTTTTATAATTTCAAAAATCGTAAAGAAAAAGGAGCTGTAAAAACAGCTCCTTAAATTTTTATTCGATACTTTCAATGTCATACGGTGTGGTCTGATAAACGAAATAATTCAGCCAGTTAGAGAAAAGAAGGTTTGCGTGTGAACGCCATGTTGCAAGAGGCATTTTCGTGGGGTCATCATCGGGGAAATAGTTCTTCGGGATCTGAATATCAAGACCCTTTTCTCTGTCACGGAAATACTCATCACGAAGAGTCGTAGCATCGTACTCAGAATGACCGGTTATGAAAATCTGCTTACCGTTTTCGGTTGAAACAGCATAAATACCTGTTTCTTCAGAAGATGCAAGAATTTTAAGCCTGTCATCTTTTTCAATCTCTTCACGGACGACGCTTGTATACCTCGACTGCGGTACCATAAACACGTCGTCAAATCCGCGGAAAAGAATCGAACGTTTATAATCCACCGTATGAGGATAAACACCTGAAATCTTTTTGTCAAGACGGAATTTATTGATTCCGAAGTGGTAATAAAGTCCCGCCTGAGCGCCCCAACAGATATGGAATGTACTTGTAACGTGCTTCTTGCTCCATTCCATAATCTCGCAAAGCTCTTCCCAATATTCAACTTCTTCAAATTCCATAAGTTCAACGGGGGCACCCGTGATTATCATTCCGTCATACTTTTTATGTTTGATTTCTTCAAAAGTCTTGTAGAATGTCAGCAGATGCTCTGCCGAAGTATGCTTTGATTTATGAGACTTTGTATGGATAAGCTCGAGCTCAACCTGCAACGGAGAGTTACCGAGAAGACGCGCGAACTGTGTTTCGGTTTCAATCTTCTTAGGCATAAGGTTAAGAAGCAAAATCTTCAGCGGACGGATATCCTGCGTTATTGCTCGGGTTTCCGTCATAACGAATATATTTTCTTCATTAAGCACCTTAACGGCAGGAAGCTCGTTCGGAATTTTAATAGGCATAAATAATCAACTCTTAATCTTCAACTTTACTGAGTGCCTGAGCGATATCTTCGATAAGATCTTCGGCACTTTCAAGTCCGCATGAGAAACGGACAAGGTTTGCAGGTACTCCTGCTGCTGCAAGCTCCTCATCGTTCATCTGACGGTGAGTTGCGCTTGCCGGATGGAGACAGCAAGTTCTTGCATCCGCAACGTGTGTTTCGATTGCGGCAATCTTAAGATTCTTCATAAATGTTTCTGCAGCAGCTCTGCCACCCTTGAGGCCGAAGCTTACAACGCCACAGGAACCGTTCGGAAGATACTTCTGTGCAAGGTCATAGCACTTGTCACCCTCAAGTGACGGATAAGTTACCCAATCAACCTTATCGCTTGACTGAAGGAACTTTGCAACTGCAAGGCCGTTTTCGCAATGTCTTGCCATTCTTACATGAAGGCTTTCAAGGCCGAGATTGAGAAGAAATGCGTTCTGCGGAGACTGGATTGAACCGAAGTCACGCATAAGCTGTGCTGTTGCCTTTGTTATAAATGCTCCTGCGAGACCGAAACGCTCTGTATATGTTACACCGTGATAGCTGTCATCAGGAGTGCAGAGACCCGGGAATTTGTCGGGATATTTTGTCCAGTCAAACTTACCTGAATCAACTATACAACCGCCGACACCTGCGCCGTGACCGTCCATATACTTTGTTGTTGAATGTGTAACGATGTCTGCTCCCCACTCGAACGGACGGCAGTTTACGGGAGTTGCAAATGTATTGTCAATAATAAGAGGGACACCGTGAGCATGTGCTGCATTTGCAAAACGTTCGATATCAAAAACGTTGAGTGCAGGGTTTGCGATAGTCTCACCGAAAACAGCCTTTGTGTTCGGTCTGAATGCTGCTTCAAGCTCTTCGTCAGAACAGTCGGGCTCAACGAAAGTAAAGTCAATACCCATTCTCTTCATTGTGACTGCGAAGAGGTTATACGTTCCGCCGTAGATTGTTGAAGATGCTACAACGTGATCACCACAAGATGCAATATTAAAAACAGCGTAGAAAGAAGCTGCCTGACCTGAAGAAGTAAGCATTGCTGCTGTACCGCCTTCAAGCTCGCAGATTTTTCTTGCAACTGCATCGTTTGTCGGGTTCTGAAGTCTTGTGTAGAAATATCCTTCTGCCTCAAGGTCAAAAAGCTTACCCATATCTTCGCTTGTAGCATATTTGAAAGTTGTGCTCTGAATAATCGGAATCTGACGGGGTTCACCGTTGCCCGGTGTATAGCCGCCCTGAACGCATTTGGTTTCAATTCTTAAATCGCTCATAATATTACCTCCTAAAAATAAAAACCGTCCCAAAGCAAGAACTTTGAGACGGGAAATATACCCGCGGTACCACTCAAATTGCAGTAAAAACTGCCACCTTTAGACTCTGACAAGCCCTATACCTTAACGCGGTAAGACGAAAAGCCCTACTTAGTTTCAGACTTTCAGCTCGGAAGCCATAGACATCTGAAGCTCTCGTTATCGGCTCACACCACCCGCCGACTCTCTTGAAACTGACACTTCTGCCCTCTTCGTCATTGCTATTAAGTGAATGATAACACTTTAAAAACAAAATGTCAACAGAAATTTATTCCGGGACGGTGTAACCTCCACTAAAGAGCCTCATATAATGTCAGTGAGACTTTATGTCTCAAAAATCAAAAAGGAGGAAGAATATGGCTACCTTTTTCAATCAGGCAACGCTGACTTATAACGGCACATCCGTTAATTCAAATATCGTTACGGGAGAGCTTGTCGAGGTTCTTTCCGCAACAAAAACTGCACTCACGGGCGATTACACCACAGGCGACGTTGTAAGCTATGCCGTCAACATTGTAAACACCGGCACAACGGCCTTCACGGGTCTTACGGTAACGGACGACCTTGGTGCCTATACCTTCGGCGACACAACGCTTGTACCGCTGAGTTATATCGACGGTTCAATCAGATTTTTTGTAAACGGTGATCCGACAGCACCGCCTACAGTAACCGCAGGACCTCCGCTTACAATCAGCGGCATCACCGTTCCGGCAGGCGGTAATGCAACCGTAATCTACTCAGCAAGAGTGAATGAATTTGCTCCTTTGGGAGCAGACGGTGTTATCACCAACACGGCAACAGTTACGGGCGGCGGAATCAGCGAAGACATTACAGCCGAAGCAACAATTCCGTCAGCAACAGGCGTATCACTGACTATCACAAAATCGCTTAATCCCACAACAGTTGCCGACAACGGACAGCTGACCTATACTTTCGTTATTCAGAACACAGGCAGTGAACCTGCAACAGTTGACGACAACCTTACAGTTACGGACACATTTGATCCGATTATTGACATTACGGCTGTCAGCTTCAACGGCACAGCATGGACAGAAGGCACAAACTACACCTATGACGAAACAACAGGTGCATTCGCAACAGTACCCGGTCAGATCACCGTACCTGCCGCGACCTATACTCAGGACCCTGCAACAGGAGCATTTATCATCAATCCCGGTACAGTTACACTTACCGTTACAGGAACAATTTAAAGAAAAAGGCTGCCGCATAAGCGACAGCCTTTGATTATTATTTGATATTAATACTCTACAACACCTTCGTAAACCTTGTGTGTGTCACCGTTTACAAGAATTGTTTCGTCCGTGTAAGTGATTACGAGGTCACCGCCCGGCATCTTAACCGTGATATCCTCGCCCTTCTTACACATTCCGAGCTCTGTTGCAACAACAACGCAAGCCGCCGCAGAAGCACCGCAGCTGAGGCTTTCGCCGTTGACTGCACGCTCATAGCATCTGAGCTTGATTGTGTTTTTATCAATAACTCGTGCAACGCCTGTGTTGATGTACTCGGGAAGAAGGTCAGAGTTTCTGATCATATCACCGAACTCGTTGAGGTTTACTGAGTCGATATCGTCTCTGAATACGATACAATGTGGGTTACCTACAGATACGCAGTTGAGAATATGCTTCTCACCGTCAATTTCAGCTTCGTAACCGAGTGCATTTTCTGCATCAATGTTCATCGGGATGCTTGCGGGATTGAAGTCCGGCTTACCGATATCAACAGTAGCGGAACGAACCTCACCGTTGAATGTATAAAGCTTAACCTTCATAACACCGCAGTTTGTTTCGATTGTCATATTTGTCTTCGGAACAATGCCGTTATCGTAGAGGTACTTTGCAGCACAGCGGATACTGTTTGCAGCCATACGCGTCTGTGTACCGTCGTTATTGTAAACTACCATTTTTGCATCTGCGATGTCTGAGCTTTCAAGAAGAACAACACCGTCTGCACCGATACCGAAATGGCGATCTGTGAAGTTAACTGTGAGTGATTCAGGGGACGGAATAATCTTGCAGAAATTGTTGAAGTAGATATCGTCGTTACCTGTTGCCTGCATTTTTGTGAACTTGAGCTGCATCTTTGTCTCACGGAGATTGTTGATATCAACAAGTTCTGTGTTTCTCTGTGTGAAACGGCTTGCGAGAATGTCGCAGAGTGCGTTTGCTGTGTCAAGAGAAGTAAGGGTGCAGATTGAGAGCTGGACAGCACGTCTGTGAACCTTGATAAAGTTCTGGATTGTTGCCTGCTTTGTTGAACCGGTATATACGATGTAGTCAATCTTACCTGTTTCAAGAACATCAAGAACAGCACTGCAATCCTCGAAGTCACCGATTGTTTCAACCTCAATACCTGCTGCACGGAGGCCTACGCCTGTCTTTGCAGTTGAGTAAATCTTAAGACCGAGGTCTGCAAATTTCTTCGCAATACCAACGATTTCGGGCTTGTCCTTATCGTGAACGCTGATGAGAACGCCTGCGTTGTACTTCTTGTCGTGGTATGTACTTTCAAGACCAACCTTGAATCCTGCAGAAACAAGACCCTTGAAGAGTGCTTCATTGAGAGTTCTGCCGATACCGAGAACTTCGCCTGTTGATTTCATCTCGGGACCAAGCTCTGAGTTGATATCGCTGAGCTTCTCAAATGAGAATACGGGAACCTTGATTGCAAAGTACGGCGGAATCTTGTAAAGACCTGTGCCGTAGCCGAGCTCCTTAAGCGGAGTGCCTGTCATAACCTTCGTTGCAAGCTCAACCATCGGAACGCCCGTCACCTTACTGATGTAAGGAATTGTACGTGAAGCACGCGGGTTAACCTCGATAACATAAAGCTCGTTACGGAAGATAAGATACTGAATATTAACAAGACCCTTTGTACCGAGCGCAAGAGCAAGGTTTGTTGAACATTCGATAACCTTGTCAAGCATCTTGTCAGGAATATTGTACGGAGGATAAACTGCGATAGAGTCACCTGAGTGAACACCTGCACGTTCAACGTGCTCCATAACACCCGGGATAAGAACATCCTTGCCGTCAGATATAACGTCAACTTCGAGCTCATCACCCATAAGATACTGGTCAACAAGAACGGGGTTTTCGATCTTCTGAGCGAGGATGATATCCATATAGATACGTACGTCCGTTTCGTTGTACGCGATTGTCATATTCTGACCGCCGATAACGTATGACGGACGGAGAAGAACGGGATAACCAAGCTCGTCAGCAGCCTTGAGAGCCTCGTCAACATTCATAACTGTAAGACCCTGCGGTCTCTTGATATTGAATGATTCAAGGAGTGCATCAAAACGTTCTCTGTCTTCTGCGATGTCGATACCCTCAGCAGATGTACCAAGAATTTTGATTCCGTTTTCGTCAAGGAACTTTGTAAGCTTGATAGCTGTCTGACCGCCGAAAGCAACAACGACACCAACGGGATTTTCAACCTTAATAACATTCATAACATCCTCATCGTTGAGGGGTTCGAAATAAAGTCTGTCGGCAGTATCAAAGTCTGTTGAAACAGTTTCGGGGTTGTTGTTGATAATAACAACTTCATATCCGAGCTCTTTAAGAGTCCATACGCAGTGAACTGATGAGTAGTCAAACTCGATACCCTGACCGATACGGATCGGACCTGAACCGAGAACGATGATTGTCTCCTTCTCACCGCGTTTGATTTCTCTTGATTCACATTCTGTGTCGTATGTTGAGTAGAAATACGGTGTTTCAGCCTTGAACTCTGCGCCGCAGGTGTCAACCATCTTGTAAACAGCGTCAAGAGTCTTCTCTGGAAGCTTGCCTGCATACTTAAGAATTGTTGAATCCTTGTAGCCGTATTTCTTGCCCTTGATGTAGTAATCTTCGTCAAGATTACCGCTCTGAAGCATTTTTTCGTAGTCAGCAAGATTCTTGAGCTTTGAAAGGAACCATTCATCAATCATTGTGATTGAGTGGATTTCATCAATGCTTACGCCCTCTTTAAGAGCCTTGAAAACTGTGAAAAGTCTTATATCGTCCTGGTCATGGAGCTTTTCGATAACATCCATATTCTCAGGGAATTTGTTGTAATTAAGAGTGTCAAGACCGATTTCAGCACCGCGGACAGCCTTCATAATTGCCATCTCGAATGAAGGAGCGATTGCCATAACCTCACCGGTTGCCTTCATCTGTGTGCCGAGCTTACGGCTTGTTGAAACGAACTTGTCAAACGGCCACTTCGGGAATTTAACAACGCAGTAGTCAACTGTCGGCTCGAAGCAAGCACAAGTTTTTCCTGTTATATCGTTTCTGATTTCGTCAAGTGTATAGCCGAGGGCGATCTTTGAAGTAACCTTTGCAATCGGGAAACCTGTAGCCTTTGAAGCAAGAGCTGATGAACGGGAAACTCGGGGGTTAACCTCGATAACAGCATATTCAAAGCTTTCAGGATCAAGAGCAAACTGACAGTTACATCCGCCTTCGATGCCAAGCTCTGTGATGATATCAAGAGATGCTGCACGAAGCATCTGATATTCCTTGTCGGAGAGTGTCATTGCAGGAGCAACAACAATACTGTCACCTGTATGAACACCAACGGGGTCGATGTTTTCCATTGAGCAGATTGCGATTGCGTTACCTGCGCTGTCGCGCATTACTTCGAACTCAATCTCTTTCCAACCTGCGATATACTTTTCAACAAGCACCTGAGTAATCGGAGAAAGCATAAGTCCGTTGTATGTGATAACACGGAGTTCCTTTTCATTGTAAGCAACACCGCCACCTGCACCGCCGAGTGTGAACGCGGGACGAAGGATTACAGGATAACCGATCTCTTCTGCGATTTCAGCAGCACGGTCAACTGTTGTTGCGATATCCGACGGGATACAGGGCTGACCAATTTTAAGCATCGTGTCACGGAACATCTGTCTGTCCTCAGCCTTGTCGATAGCCTCAGCGTTTGTACCGAGGAGCTTAACACCCATCTTCTCAAGGTAGCCGTCCTTAGCAAGCTGCATAGCGATCGTAAGACCTGTCTGTCCGCCGAGGCCTGCAAGAATTGAGTCGGGACGCTCTTTTTCGATAATTCTCTTTACTGTTTCAACTGTGAGAGGTTCGAGGTAAATCTCGTTTGCAAGTGCGCTGTCAGTCATAATTGTTGCGGGGTTTGAGTTAACAAGAACAACATCAAGGCCTGCGTCCTTAAGAACGCGGCAAGCCTGTGCGCCTGCGTAGTCAAACTCAGCAGCCTGACCGATAACAATCGGACCTGAACCGATAACAAGTACCTTCTTTATATCTTTATTAAGCGGCATCAGTCATTACCTCCCATCATAGTGATAAATTCGTCATAAACGTAGTGTGTATTCAAGGGGCTGATACAAGCTTCCGGATGGAACTGGGTTGTTACAAGGAGCTTGTCCGCATATTTCATACCTTCGCAGGTACCGTCGTTTGCGTTTATAAAGCTTTCGAATCCGCAGTCAAGACTCTTTGCATCAACTTCGTAGCCGTGGTTCTGGCTTGTGATGTAAGTCTTGCCTGATTCTGTGCTCTTAACCGGCTGGTTTGCACCGCGGTGACCATACTGAAGCTTCACTGTTTCACCGCCGAGAGCGAGAGCTGCAAGTTGATGACCGAGGCATATGCCGAGCATCGGTGCCTTGCCGATAAGCTTTTTGATTTCCTCAACGGCTGCCATATTATCCTTCGGGTCTGCAGGACCGTTTGAAAGCACGATTCCGTCAGCACCGAGAGCAAGGATTTCCTCAGCCGATGTGTTGTACGGTACAACAGTTACGTCACATCCGCGCTTTGTAAGCTCAGCGATAATGCTCTTTGTCTTACCGAAGTCAACGAGTGTAACCTTCTTGCTGTGCGCATCGGATTCAACCGTGTACTTTTCCTTACAGCTTACAGTTGCAACTGCATCTGTAAGTTTATAAGCTTTGAGCGCGTTAAAATCAACCTTTGACGGATCCTCTGTAATGATAGCGTTCATAACACCGTTATCACGGATAACTCGCGTGATTTCGCGTGTATCAACGCCGCAGACTCCGACAATACCCTGCTTTTTAAGATATTCGTCAAGAGTGTACTGACATCTGAAATTAGAGGGAGCATCACACCACTCACGTACAACGTAAGCCTTGATGTATGACTTATCACTTTCAAAGTCTTCTTCCATAATGCCGTAGTTTCCGATAAGCGGGAAAGTATGCATTACTATCTGGCCGTAGTAAGTGGGGTCTGTAAGAGTTTCAACGTAACCGCACATTCCTGTGGTGAATACGAATTCGCCGATTGCCTCGCCTTCAGCACCGAATCTTTCACCCTCAAAAACGTGGCCGTCTTCAAGAACAATGTAAACTTTTTTCATCCAAAAACCTCCCTCAAAGAGTTGCTGCCATAACAGCTTTTATTGTGTGCATCCTGTTTTCAGCTTCTTCAAAAACAATGGATTTTTCACTTTCAAAAACTTCGTCGGTAACTTCCATTGCATCGCGACCGAATTTTTCGCCCATTTCCTTACCGACTGCTGTCTTATGGTCGTGGTAAGCGGGAAGACAGTGCATGAAAACTACATTTTCTGCCGCCGCGTCCATAAGAGTCTTGTTAACCTGATAAGGTGCAAGGTCGTCGATTCTCTCCTGCCATACTTCGATCGGTTCACCCATTGAAACCCATACGTCAGTGTAGATTACGTTTGCATCCTTGACAGCTTCAATCGGGTCTTCACAGAAGCGGATTACCGAGCCTGTTTCTTTTGCGATTTCAAGGCACTCGTCAACAAGAGCCTTGTCCGGGAAATACTTTGCAGGTGCGGCAGCGGTAAAGTTAAGTCCCATCTTTGCGCAACCTACCATGAGTGAATTACCCATATTATAACGGGCGTCGCCCATATAAACAAAATTTATACCTTTAAGGTAACCGAAATGCTCCTTGATTGTAAGGAAGTCGGCTAAAATCTGAGTCGGGTGGAATTCGTTTGTAAGGCCGTTCCATACGGGAACCTTCGAATACTTTGCAAGCTCTTCAACAAGCTCCTGGCCGTAGCCTCTGTACTCAATTCCGTCAAACATTCCTGCAAGAACTCTCGCTGTGTCTGCAATGCTTTCCTTTTTGCCGATCTGTGAGCCTTCAGCGAGGTATGTTGAGCCCATACCGAGGTCGCTTGCAGCAACTTCAAAGCTGCAGCGTGTTCTTGTACTTGTCTTTTCAAAAATGAGAGCGATGTTCTTGCCCTCATGGATTCTGTGCGGTATGCCTGCCTTCTTCTTTGCTTTCAAATCTGCGGCAAGGTCAATAAGATAACCGATTTCTTCACTCGTAAAATCGAGCAATTTCAAGAAATCCCTGCCTTTTAAATCTACCATTTCGGGGTCCTCCTAAGTATGCCAATATTCCAAGAAAGAGGCGGATAGAAAATCCGCCCCTTATTATCAGTCGATAAAAGTGCTTACGTATTCGATCTGCTTCTCAACGGATTCAATACCTGTACCACCTGCAGAAATTCTTTTGGAAACGCAGGTTTCAAGAGAGATCTCTTTGTAAAGATCCTCTTCAAAAAGGTCACTGTATTTATTATAATCCTCGAGCGACATTGTTTCAAGCACTAAATTATTATTTATGCAAAATGCAACAATCTGACCAACGATTTTGTACGCACTTCTGAAAGGCATACCCTTCTTTGTGAGATAATCTGCAAGGTCAGTTGCGTTGATGAAACCTTTCTGTGCCGCAGAATACATATTGTCTGTAAGCACTGTCATTGTTTCAATCATTGGCGCAAACACCTTAAGGCACTGCTTCAAAGTGTCAATGCTGTCAAAGATGCATTCCTTGTCTTCCTGCATATCCTTGTTGTATGCAAGAGGAATACCCTTGAGCACCGTAAGCATTGTGAAAAGGTTGCCGTAAACGCGTCCTGTTTTACCGCGGACAAGCTCTGCCATATCGGGATTCTTTTTCTGCGGCATAATGCTTGAGCCCGTTGTGTAGCTGTCGTCAAGCTCGATGAACTTGAATTCCCAGCTTGACCAGAGAATGATTTCTTCCGAAAAACGTGAAAGGTGCATCATAATTGTTGAATATGCACTCATAAGTTCAACGCAGAAATCACGGTCAGAAACGCCGTCAATACTGTTAAGAGTAATGCCGTCAAAGCCGAGGGCCTCAGCAACGAATTCACGGTTTGTATTATATGTTGTGCCCG
Organism: Clostridia bacterium; assembly: GCA_017625835.1. Classification (GTDB taxonomy): domain Bacteria; phylum Bacillota; class Clostridia; order Oscillospirales; family Acutalibacteraceae; genus CAG-488. Next base: position 12,621 of record JAGAKF010000083.1, on the reverse strand, counting down.
AAAGAGCACATGAGCCGAGTGGAGAATAGTTCATTCTCTTAAGAGCGTCTTCAAGTCTGCCGATATCACGTGTGAACATCATTGCATAAGCAAGAAGATGGTGCGCAAATGTAATCGGCTGCGCTCTCTGGAGATGAGTATATCCCGGCAAAATGGAAGTTTTGTGAGCCTTTGCCTGCACAAGTATAGCCGCAAGAAGCTTTTTAACAAGGACGATAATCTCGTTTGTTTCGTCGCGAAGGAAAAGACGGATATCCACCGCAACCTGGTCGTTGCGGCTTCTTGCCGTATGAAGTCTCTTGCCTACGTCGCCGATACGCTTTGTAAGCTCGGACTCAACAAACATATGAATATCTTCAGCGTCCATATCAAAAGCAAGATCGCCGTTGTTAAGGTCGTCAAGAATAGACTGAAGACCCGCAGTGATCTTGTCACAGTCATCATCGCTGATGATGTTCTGCATTGCGAGCATTGCCGCATGCTTCATTGAACCTGTGATATCCTGCTTATACATTTTGCAGTCAAAATGAATGGAAGAGTTAAAGTCGTCAGCCTCTTTATCAAGAGCCTTCTGGAATCTTCCTGCCCACATTTTTTCCATAGTAATTTCTCCGAACGATTAGTGATTATTTGAGGTTGTTCTTAGCCTTCATCTTAGCGTAAACCTTGATGGGAAGACCGTAGAGGTTAATAAATCCTGCTGAATCAGCCTGATTGTAAACGTTGTCCTCGTCGAATGTTGCGATCTCAGGATCGTAGAGTGAGAACGGTGATGTAACGCTTGCGTTGATCATATTTCCCTTGTAGAGCTTAAGCTTAACGTCACCTGTAACTGTCTTCTGTGTTTCCTTAACAAAAGCAAGGATAGCTTCTGTAAGCGGTGTGTACCACTGTGCGTTGTATGTGAGCTCAGCAAGCTTCTGAGCAACGATTGCCTTGTAGTGTGCTGTTTCCTTATCGAGTGTGATTGTTTCAAGAACCTCGTGAGCCTTGTAGAGGATTGCTCCGCCCGGTGTCTCATATACACCACGGCATTTCATACCAACGAGTCTGTTCTCAACGATATCAAGAAGACCGATACCGTTTGCGCCGCCGAGCTCATTAAGCTTCTCAACGAGTGCAACTGCGTCCATCTCAACGCCGTCAACAGCTGTCGGAACACCCTTTTCGAAGTGGATTGTAACGTATGTCGGTACGTCGGGAGCCATTTCGGGAGAAACGCCCATCTCAAGGAAGCCTTCCTTATTGTAAAGAGGCTCGTTTGCAGGATCTTCAAGATCGAGACCTTCGTGTGAAAGGTGCCAGATGTTCTTATCCTTTGAGTAGTTTGTCTCACGGCTTATCTTAAGAGGAACATTGTGTGCCTCAGCGTATTCGATTTCTTCTTCACGTGACTTGATATCCCACTCTCTCCAAGGAGCGATGATCGGCATATCAGGAGCAAAAGCCTTGATAGCAAGCTCGAATCTTACCTGGTCGTTACCCTTACCTGTGCAACCGTGGCAGATAGCATCTGCGCCTTCAGCGATTGCGATTTCAGCGATTCTCTTTGCAATGGGAGGACGTGCATAAGCTGTACCAAGGAGATAGTCCTCATACTTTGCTCCTGCCTGGATTCCGGGGAAAACATACTCCTCAAGGAATTCCTTTGTAAGGTCTTCAATATAAATCTTTGAAGCACCTGTCTTGATAGCCTTTTCTTCAAGGCCTTCAAGCTCGCTTGCCTGACCAACGTTACCTGAAACTGCGATAACTTCACAGTTGTTGTAGTTTTCCTTGAGCCAAGGGATGATGATTGATGTGTCAAGACCGCCTGAGTAAGCAAGGACAACCTTCTTTATGTTTTCTTTATTCATAATAAAACCTCCAATATGCATTTCTGCTTGCTTTTATGCACATATATTAACACGTTATGCATAAATATGCAATAGAAAATTTGCAATATTTCACTTTTTGTAAACCTGCACAAGCAACCGCCAAAACGGGCAAATAATCTATGCAAAATTACAAGTTCATATAAATATAACACTTTTTTCGCCTTATTTCAACACTTTAAAGCAAATTTAATGCAATATTTTTTCATATAATTTCCGTCATATTCCCAACCTTAAAAAATATTCAATATTCATGAATAAATGTGATATTTCTGCATATTTTTGCATTTTGCTGTAATTTTCCGCATAACTGCTTATTTTCATTGTTCTTTTCAGAAATACGGACGTTGGTTTTATGTTCTAATCCGCTTCATTTTTCCATAATCTTTACCTGAGGTGATATTTATGGAAAAAGAGATTACGGTCAGCAAAACGGCTGAAAAACCTGCAAAAAAGCAACGCACGGACGAGAAAATCAACAAGGTTGTCCTTGTTCAGGTAATTGTCTGTGTGTTTTTCATACTACTCGTTTACGCAACAGGTAAATTCAGTCCGTCTGCTTTTGAATTTATAAAGAATGAATACGAGCGGATTATGTCCGTTGATATGGGAGCAAAAGAACTTTTCGACTCTGCAAAAGGAGCTGCGCAAAGCGTTATGAACAACGTAACCGTTCCCACAGAAGATGTTACTGAAGCCGAAGAAACCGCCAATGGTGAAGGCGGAGAAGACATCGAAAAAGAAAGCTCTGCCGTTGCCGTTATGGCTTCTCTGGGCGAAAACAAAAACATCATTACTCCTCTGCACGGTCGGATCACATCGCGCTACGGCTACCGCACCAATCCGATTTCAGGTAAATATGGACTTCATACAGGAGTTGACATTGCCGCAGATCAGGGTTCAACCATCGTCGCCGCTTACAACGGAGTGGTAACGGATACAGGTTACGGAGAAAAGAAAGGCAATTTCGTCCTTATGCAACACACCGACGGCAAGCAGACCCTTTATTGCCATTGCTCAGAAATTCTTGTTGAAGAAGGTTCTGTCATCCGTGCAGGTGAAGCTATTGCCCTGGTCGGCAGTACAGGCTGGAGTACGGGACCGCATCTCCATTTTGAAATCCGTCTGAACGGATCTTCCGTTGATCCGCTTAAATTCATCAAGGAAACTGACGGCAGAACATGAGATTAAAATTCGCAGGTATTTCAGTTGAAATCAGCTTCTGGTTTGTTGCGGTTATTTCTCTTTTTCTTACCCTCTTCCCTGAAAGTCAGGCAATCTATTGCTTTATTTTCTGTATACTTCACGAAACGGGTCACCTGCTCACTATGTTTTTCACGGGCAAGAAAGTTACTAAGATTGAATTCGGATATTTCGGCATAAAGATATTCACGGATAAAAATTTCCTTCCAGCCCTTAAAGAAGCCGCCGTTGCAGCAGGAGGTCCTGTTGCCAATTTTTTTGTTGCCTCCATTCTATTTGTTGCAGGGCAGAACGACCTTGCCGTAATCAACCTTGCGCTTGCATTTTTCAACCTTCTGCCCGTATCCATACTTGACGGAGGACATATTCTGTCCGCCCTTTTCCCCGAAAACAAATGTCTGAAAGGTTTAAGTATCGCTGTCACTGTTCTTCTTCTTTTTATCGGTACAGCGGTACTGATTTATTCAAAAACCAACTTTACAATACTGATTGTTTCACTTTACCTGCTGACAGGTATTGTGCTACATAAAGAATAAACGCAGTCCGAAGGCTGCGTTTTCTTTTATTTTAACTTAAAGATTAAAAATAACAAAGCATAAATAATCGGCTGATGTGCCATATAAATTTCGAGCGAGTGCCTGCCGATAAACTCCAACGGTCGGCACGTAAATGCAGAAAAATACCTGAGTAAATCTTTTTTCCGACACAGTCCATACAAGAAATATCCTGTCAGAAACAAAAATATCCACGGAAACAACGGGAAATAGTCGGCAGAAAAGAATTCTTTATGCGGAAAGCCGAAAAATGCAGTCAGCGTGTTGGCATAAAGACTTTCGGGCAGTTCAAAAGTAAAACTCTTTCCGAAGCCTATTATTCCCGAATCAATATCGTAGGTAAGCATAAACAGAATCGCACTGACCGCCATTCCGACAGTCGGAGGCACTTTTCCGAGCACCCTGTCTGCAGGAATCATCACAAGCATCGCGACACCGAGGAAACTCAGCACACCGTGAATGATTATACTGTCAGGCATAAAAACTGCCGTCACCGCAGTCAGAACCAAGGCGCATACGATAACCGTCAGAGCTCTTTTCAGCTTTTTTCCACCAAGAGACCAACAAAAACCCGAAACGAGTATAAATGTCCAACATATGCTTTGCTGAAAAACAAAACCTGCTCCGTCTTTAAAGTAAGGGATCTGAACACCGAAAAGATAAACAATATCCCACATCGTATGGTAAATAACCATCATAATAACGGCAACTCCGCGCAGAATGTCAAGCACGTTATACCGTTGCTTCTTAATCTTTTGCTTCATACCAACTCTTACCCGAATGGACATCGGCGGTGAGTTTAACGTTCATAGCCGTCGCGGTTTCCATTTCTTCCTTTACGATTGCGCAGACTTTCTCCGCCTCGTCTTCGGGAGCTTCAACGATTAGTTCGTCGTGCACCTGCATAATGAGACGGGCTTTAAGGTTCTCAGCTTTCATTCTTTCGTAAACCTTTATCATTGCGATCTTGATTATATCGGCAGCCGTTCCCTGAATCGGCATATTACGTGCAACACGTTCACCGAACTGTCGAAGCATTGCGTTTGATGAAGTAAGCTCGGGAAGATAACGTCTTCTTCCGAAAAGAGTGCTTACGTAACCGTCAGCTTTCGCGCCTGCAATAACCTTCTGCATATAGCTGTCAACACCCGAAAACTTATGAAGATAGCCCTTGATATACTTGTCAGCTTCAGCTCTTGTTACTCCGATATCCTTTGCAAGCGAAAATGCACCGATACCGTAAACAATACCGAAGTTAACAGCCTTTGCTCTTGTTCTCATAAGCGGCGTTACGGCTTCGATCGGCATATTGAAAACCTGCGAAGCGGTGATTGTATGAATATCATCGCCGTCATTGAAGGCTGAGAGCATACGCTCGTCGTCGGCAACATGTGCAAGAACACGAAGTTCAATCTGCGAATAGTCAGCATCGACAAGCACACAGCCGTCCTTTGCGACGAAGAACTTGCGAAGCTCCCTGCCGATTTCGCTTCTGACGGGAATATTCTGAAGATTAGGCTCAGTTGAGGAAATCCGTCCCGTTCTTGTTTCCGTCTGGTTGAGTGTCGAATGTATTCTTCCGTCAGGAGCAACGCACTTTTTAAGTCCGTCGCAGTAGGTCGACTTAAGCTTTGCAAGAGTTCTGTATTCAAGCACAAGCGCAACTATCGGATAATCGGGTGCAAGCGACTCAAGCACGTCCGCATTGGTTGAATAACCCGATTTTGTTTTCTTCTTTGATGGCAGACCAAGCTTTTCAAAAAGCACCGTTCCGAGCTGTTTGGGCGAATTGATATTAAACTCTTCGCCTGCAAGGTCGTATATATTCCCGACAAGCTCGTTTATTCTCGTTTCAAGCACAGCGCCATATTCTTCAATACTCTGCGAATCAACAAGGAAGCCCGTGATTTCCATTGAAGAAAGTACCTTTGCAAGCGGCATTTCAATATCGTACATCAGGCCGAGCTGATCATTATTTTCAAGCTCTGCCGAAGCTTTTTCCCACGCACCTTTAAGTGATGCCGTATCGAGCGCAAGCTGATTTTCTTCGCTCAGTTCAGGAAGGCTTCCGCCGTACTCCTGCACCATTCTTGACGGGTGATAGTCGCTTGCAGACGGGTTAAGGATATAACCTGCGATCATAATATCGCTTACCTTGCCCTTTATTTCAAGTCCGCGCGCAAAGGTCCACGAATGAAGCGGTTTTACATCGTAGGTGATTTTTTCACGCTTTTCATCGGAAAGAAGCTCCGCAAGCTGTGATGCGAAGACAAAGCTGTTGTTTTCGGCAACGTAAACTCCGTCGTCAGTCAGAAACGCGATTTTCACAACTTCCCCGTCATAATATTCGGGAATGAAGTAAAGTGTGTCACCTGTCCTGATTTCCGAGAGTTCGTCTACGTACTTCACTTCAACTTTTTCGGTCGCAATGCTTTCCTCTATCTCAACGTGATGAGCACTCAGATTGAAAGTTTCAATCATCTTGAACATTTCAAGTGAAGCGAGAAGTCTCGTTGCTGCACCGTGATCCCCTTGAGCCGGAGCATAAATATCCATATCTGTTTCAATCGGAGCTTCAAGGGAAATCGTGCCGAGTTTACGGCTGAGGAAAGCAGAGTCTTTGCCGCCCTCAAGCTTTTCACGAAGCTTCGGCTTTATTTCAAGCGAATCAAGATTTTCGTAGATGTAATCAATGTTGCCGTATTTCTGAATAAGCTCGCCTGCCGTTTTGGGACCGACACCTGCAACACCGGGGATATTATCCGAGCTGTCACCCTGAAGAGCCTTGAGCTCAATCATCTGCTTCGGCGTAACACCGTATTCTTCCATTATTTTCTTTGTATCGTATGCAACGGTCTGCGTTCTGCCCATTTTCGTAGAGGCAAGCAGAACTGTCGTATTTTCGCTGACAAGCTGGAGACTGTCACGGTCCCCCGTTGCGATAAAGCACTTGTCGCCGTCCTTCATCTGAACGCTGAGGGTTCCGAGGATATCATCAGCTTCCCAACCTGCTTTTTCTACTACCTTGTAGCCAAGAAGCATCAGCAGCTCCTTCAGGACAGGCATCTGCTCACAAAGCTCATCGGGCATACCTTTTCTACCCGCTTTGTACTCCGTATACATCTCGTGCCTGAACGTAGGCGCCTTTACGTCAAAAGCGATCGCTACCCTGTCAGGCGTACAATCGTCAAGCAGACGGTGAAAAATATTCATAAAGCCGTAGATACCGTTTGTGTACCTTCCGTCCTTGGTTGTAAGAAGTTTGATTCCGTAAAATGCGCGGTTCAATATGCTGTTTCCGTCGATAACAAGAAGTCTCATAAAAAAGCCTCCGAAATAATTATAAGAACAGTATACCATACTTTTGACAATTATGGTACATTCGTGTTAAAATAATTTTTGGTGATTTTGTGAAAATTAGAAATTTAGAAATTAAAGGACACGCAGCACTTGCCCCGATGGCAGGCGTTGCCGACAGAGCTTTCCGTGAACTTTGCACAAGTTACGGTGCCGCATATGTAATCAGCGAGATGGTAAGCTCGAAAGGGCTGACAATGCAGGACAAAAAGTCAAAGGAGCTTCTTTTCCTTTCTGACGAAGAACGTCCCGCAGGCGCGCAGATCTTCGGCGACAATCCCGAAATTATGGCGGAGGCCGCTTTGAAAACACTCAGTTTCAATCCCGATTTTATCGATATAAATATGGGTTGTCCCGCACCTAAAATCGCAGGTAACGGAGGCGGCTCTGCACTCCTTAAGAATCCTCCGCTGATAAGCGAAATCGTTGAAAGCGTAGTCAAGGTTTCCCCTATCCCCGTAACCGTCAAAATACGTATCGGTTGGGACGCCGAAACAGTAAACGCGGTTGAGGTTGCAAAAAGAATTGAGGCTGCGGGGGCAGATGCCGTTACCGTACACGGACGCACACGAACTCAGATGTACGCTCCGCCTGTTTACCTTGACGAAATTGCGAAAGTCAAAAAGGCAGTAAATATCCCCGTTATCGGAAACGGAGATATCGTTGACGGTATCAGCGCCAGAAGGATGCTCGACGAGACAGGATGCGACTTCCTTATGGTCGGCCGCGGTGCTCTGGGCAAGCCCTGGATATTCGAAAACATCAATTCCTATTTTGAAAACGGCACTTTAACCGAAGACCCCGATATTGCAGAACGAATGAGGGTTATGATTGAGCATATTGAGCTTATCTGCCGCTATAAAGGCGAAAGAGTCGGTATGCGAGAAGCAAGAAAGCACGCCGCCTGGTACATCAAAGGAATCAGAGGCGCCGCCGCTTTCCGTCAGGAGGTCGGTATGCTTTCGGATATGGAGCAGTTGCACGAGCTTGCACAGCGGGTAATCGCCTGTTCCGACTAATCCGTAACGGGATATTCAGTTTTTTGTGAATAAAACGAATGTTAAAATTTTATCAAAAAGTGTTGAAAATCAACTGTAAAGTCCCGACACTTTACCGATTTTCCACCATTTCAAGCAAAAAAGCTTGATTTTACGTTAAGTTTTCCACATTTTCCACCGAATTTTCCACACAGTCAAGTTTATAACCTTTACGTAAAGTATTTTACTTTACACCGCAGATTTATTCAAAAACGAGCTAATAAATACGGTTTGTTAAAAAATCGAACAGCAAATATCATCCCCGACCGCATAATTTATTCATAAAACTATTGACAAAATCACAAATTATTACTAATATTTTGTATTGGACAGATTATTGTAATTAATAAATATCTAAAAAGCATTTAACTAAAGGAGTTTTTGTTATGTCAATCTTTGAAAAATTACAGGAAATCATCGCTGATCAGCTTGAACTTGATGTTGAAGAGATCGCATACGACAGCCATATTCTTGATGACCTTGGTGCAGACAGCCTCGACGTTGTTGACCTTATTATGAGCATTGAGGATGAATTCGGTGTTGAAGTGCCTGATGAAGCACTCGAAAACATTCGTACCGTTGAAGATATGGTAAAATATATCGAGGAAAACGAATAATTATCACAGGCATAAAACCGATATTCTGAAAGGCAGGAAATCACAAAATGGCACAGCAGAAAAAAATGGTTGAAGAAATCACGTCAATGGACGAGGATTTCGCTAAATGGTATACAGACGTTGTTAAGAAAGCTGAGCTTATCGAATACACAAGCGTCAAAGGCTGTATGGTTATAAGACCTTACGGTTATGCTATCTGGGAAAACATCCAGCACACTCTCGACACTATGTTCAAGAAGACAGGTCACGAGAATGTATGTATGCCGATGTTCATCCCCGAAAGCCTTCTCAACAAGGAGAAGGATCACGTTGAAGGCTTTGCTCCCGAGGTTGCATGGGTAACCTACGGCGGTAACGAAAAGCTTGAAGAAAGACTTTGCGTAAGACCGACTTCAGAAACTCTTTTCTGTGAGCACTATGCAAATATCATTCATTCTTACCGTGACCTTCCGAAGCTTTACAACCAGTGGGTAAGCGTTGTTCGTTGGGAAAAGACAACACGTCCTTTCCTTCGCTCAAGAGAATTCCTCTGGCAGGAAGGCCATACAATCCACGCAACAAGCGAAGAGGCACAGGAAGAAACAATCCGTATGCTTAACGCTTATGCTGACTTCTGCGAGAATTACCTCGCTATGCCCGTTGTCAAGGGCGTAAAGACAGAGAAAGAACGTTTTGCAGGCGCTGAGGATACATACACAATCGAAGCTCTTATGCACGACGGTAAAGCTCTTCAGAGCGCAACTTCTCATTTCTTCGGCGACGGTTTTGCAAAGGCTTTCAATATTCTTTACAGCGGCAAGGACAACAAGCAGCATCATCCGTTCCAGACTTCATGGGGCTGTACAACACGTCTCATCGGTGCGATCATTATGACTCACGGTGACGACAACGGTCTTGTTCTTCCCCCTGCAGTTGCTCCCGTGCAGATGGTTATTATCCCCATCGCTATGCACAAGGAAGGCGTTCTTGACAAGGCTAACGAGCTTTATTCAAGACTTGCTGATGTTTGCCGCGTTAAGCTTGACGACAGCGACAACAGCCCGGGATGGAAGTTCGCCGAGTACGAGATGAAGGGTGTTCCCCTCCGTCTTGAAATCGGTCCTAAGGATATCGAAAACAATCAATGTGTTATCGTAAGACGTGACAACGGTGAAAAGATTTTTGTTTCTCTCGACGAGCTTGAAACAAAGGTTCCCGAGCTTCTTAAAGCTGTTCACGACGGTCTTTATCAGAAGGCTTATGACCGCCGCGCAAGCATGACATTCACAGCAAAAGACTTTGCAGAGCTTAAGGACATCGCAGACAATAAGCCCGGATTCATCAAGGCTATGTGGTGCGGCGACAGAGCTTGCGAAGACAAGCTTAAGGAAGAAGCAGGCGTTACATCACGTTGTATCCCCTTCGAGCAGGAAAACCTTTCAGACACTTGTGTCTGCTGCGGTAAGCCTGCAACAAAAATGCTTTACTGGGGTAAGGCTTATTAATCAACAAACAAAGGTTGTATCCCCGTTGATACAACCTTTTATTTTTTGAGGTGACAGCTACTATGGAACATAAATTCAAAGGAATGTGGATCAGCGCAGATATGACCGTTGAAGACAGATTCGCTCCTGTTTTCAAAAAAGAATTCAACCTTACTGAAAACGTAAAAGAAGCAAAAATTTTCATCTGCGGTCTGGGCCTTTTTGAGCTTAAAATCAACGGTGAACTCCCCGACGATACCATACTCAATCCTCCGCATTCACAGTACACTCAGACAGTTTTTTACAGAATTTTCGATATCGGCAAAATCTTAAAAAAAGGTGCAAATACAGTCACAGTTGAACTCGGTCACAGCTTCTTCAACGAAACAACTCACGTATGGAACTGGCAGGAAGCCGCCTGGCGTTCCGTGCCGAAGATGATTGCTGACATTGAAATTGACGGCAAGTCAATCGTAACTGATGAAAGCTGGCTTGTTACCAAAGACGGTCCGACAGTTGCCAACAGCATCTACTACGGTGAAACTTACGATGCACGCCGTAAAGACTTCGACTGGACCAATGCAATCCTTAGCGATGCGCCTGCAGGTAAGCTCACGGAACATACCGAACCGTTTATACGCAGAATCAACGAGCTGAAGCCTGAGTCCGTAACCCGTCTTGATAACGGTAACCTGCTTATCAAAGCTCCTGAAATGATTACAGGCTGGGCAAAAATCAGAATAAACGCACCGAAAGACGAAAAAATTTCGATCATCTACGGAGAAAAGCTTGCTGATGACGGTCACGTTTTAACAGTCGGTGGCAATCAGGGACGCGACGGACATTGGTGGCCGCTCGATTTTATTCAGAAGGACTGTTATATCTCTGACGGCTCTCCTGCCCTTTTTGAGCCGAAGTTCAGTTACAAAGGCTTCATTTACATCGAAATCAATAACCACGCTGAAAACATCACTGCAGAAGATATTACGCTTTACAGAATTGCAAATGACGTAAAGATAGCAGGAACTTTTGAATGTTCAGACGAACTTGTCAATGAACTTCACGCTCTTATGAGAAGAACACTTCTCAACAATTTCCAGTGGAAGCCGACAGATACACCCGTTTTCGAAAAGAACGGTTGGCTCGGCGATGCGAACTGCGCACTCGAAACGATGTTTTATAACTTTGATATGAGCAGCTATATGAAGCAGTTTGTGGAGCTTATGGACGACTGTTTCCACGATTTCGGCAAAGTTCCCGTTATAGTCCCCTCTCAGGGTTGGGGCGTAGGCAATTCCCCCGTATGGAACACTATCTTTGTTTTTGCAACAGAAGCGCTCATAAACTTCTGCAACAACAAAGATTTTGCAGAAAAGATGTATCCCGATCTTCGTAAATTTGCGCTTGACGATATCCGCGACATCGAAAGCTTTGGCGGTACATGGAGAGAACGTGAGCTTTCGGACTGGCTCGCTCCTGCAAACGATGAGTTCAGTGAAATGATATGTGACCCGTCCGAGGGTGCTGAAATCTGCTGTACTGCATATGTTTATGCTATGCTCAAATCAATGGCGCGAATTTCTGCTCTCCTTAAAAAAGGTGACGAGGGAGAATATCTTACACAGGCAGAGAAAATCCGCAAGTCTTTCAACGACAAATTCTACAATAAAGAAAAGCAGATTTACGAAACATCCGTCTGGAATCCCAAGGGCAACCGCAGGCAGTACAGACAGACTTCAAACCTTCTTCCGCTTTCATTCGGAATGGTTGACGAAGAAAACAAGGATGCGGTTATCAGAAACCTTGTCGACGATATTGTAAGCCACGGCTATCATCTTGATACAGGATGCACGGGTACAAAGCATCTGCTCCCCGTTCTTTTCAACGCAGGTCATGCTGACGTGGCATACAAGGTGTTGACCCAGGAAACTTATCCCTCTTGGGGATATTGGATTAAATGCGGTTCTACGAGCGCCTGGGAGGCATGGGAACCGTCAACACGTTCATTCGACCATTACTTCCTCGGAACATACGGTGAGGCTCTTTATTCTCACATTGCAGGTATCCGTGACGTAAAAGACGGCTACAAAACATTCACGGTCGCACCCGAGACCGAATGCGGTATGCAATGGGCAAAAGCAAAGCTTGAATCCCCTCTCGGCACCATCAGAAGCGAATGGAAAAAAGAGAACGGTAAAACTTTTGTTGAAATCGAAATTCCCGAAGGTGCAACGGCGGAGATTGTGCTGAAAAACGGAACCCGCGAAACCAAAACAGGCGGAGTTTATGAATACAGCTTTTAACCGATATAGAAGAAACAGCGGAGTGAATTCACTCCGCTGATATTATTTAAAGAAATTTACTCAACAAACACATTGACAAATTCGGGTTTGTAGGGATGATTTACATATGAGTTCAAGTTGAGCAAAGCCTCCCTTGCCTAAAGGGAGGTGGATTTTGCGAAGCAAAAGACGGAGGGATACTTCGTGAAAAGCTTGATTTTTCATAGTTTTTTG
>JAGAKF010000082.1 GCA_017625835.1 Clostridia bacterium | reverse complement strand
GTCTTGAGAGCTGAATTTCTTGACTTGTTACGAGCAGCCTTTGACTTGTTTACAAGCACTCTTTTCTTTGCTGATTTGATGTTAGGCATCATTCCACCTCCTTTAATGCATTACACAGTTAGTAATCATATCATTAAAATTATAAAAATGCAAGTAATTTTTTAAAATTTTTCTTAATTTTACATACTTTTTTAAATTTTTATTCAACGGGTGATTATATGGATTTCCGAACGGACCTTGCGCTTGAAAGAAGAGAGCTTTTAAAAGACTCTGTTCCGCAGGGTGTGACAAGTGAATCGTACGAAAAAAATTCGATTAAATTCACGAAAATAAAGATAACGGACGAGACGGGAGAAAAAAGTATCGGAAAACCCGTCGGCAGTTATGTCACGGCGGAAATACAGTCCCTTGTAAAAGGAGCTGTTCTCGATGAAGCAACAATCGAAGCGATCGGCAACGAGCTCAGACAGCTTTTGCCCGAGAAAGGGGAGGTCCTCGTCGTCGGGCTAGGCAATACGGATATCACTCCCGATGCAATCGGTCCTGCCACCGTCGAAATGGTTCTTGCAACCCGTCATATTACGGATGAGCTTTCGAAAAGCATAGGTCTCGGAACTCTTCGTCCCGTTGCAGGTTTCATTCCGGGTGTGCTCGGGAAAACAGGTCTTGAAACGGCAGAGTCGATTAAAGGTATCGTTAAAACGATAAATCCGTCTGCCGTAATCGTTGTCGATGCCCTTGCCGCAAGAAGGCTGGGAAGACTGGGAAACACTATCCAGATGTCTGACACGGGCATAATCCCGGGTTCAGGGGTGGGAAATGCGCGAGCTGCGGTAAATAAAGAAAGTCTTGGTGTTCCCGTAATTTCGGTCGGGATTCCGACCGTCGTTGATGCTCAGACTCTTGTGAATGATCTGACTGACGACAAAAAGGAAATTTCACGGCAGGAAAATAAGGAAATGATAATAACTCCGCGCGAAATCGACCTTGTTGTTGACCGTGCATCAAAAATAATTGCGGTTTCAATTAATAAAGCGCTTCAGCCTCATCTTACCGTCGACGAAATCCTTATGCTCGTCGGAAAATAGTTTTATATCTGTTTTTCCATATAAACCTCACCGTCAAGATTCTTCCAAGTGAGTGTATTTTCCTCAAGAATGATATATCCGTGTTCGCTGTTTTCTTTCGGAATGGAAACCGAACCCGGATTTACATATGTAAATTTGTTGCTAACCTCAAAAGCGGGGATATGGGTGTGACCGTTGAGAAAAATGTCACCCTTGCCGATCTTGGGAGGATTTGCAGGGTTGAAGTTATGTCCGTGTGTTGCGAAAATCATTGTTTTGCCGACGTAAAGAATCGCATATTCCGCCAGGACGGGGAAATCAAGAACCATCTGATCAACTTCAGTGTCGCAGTTTCCTCTCACGCAGAGAAGCTTATCTGCCATAGGATTGAGCATAGCGATAACTTCTTTTGGCGCATACTCTTTAGGAAGGTCATTTCTCGGACCATGGTAAAGAATGTCGCCGAGCAGGAGAAGCTTTTCTGCTCCTTCACGCTCAAAAGCTTCAAGCATTTTTCTGCAGTAAAATGCAGAACCGTGTATATCGGATGCAATCATTATTTTCATAGTATTACCTCACAGCGTATTCGGCAATTTTTTCGATGCATCTGCCGTCACACGCACTCATATATCTGTTTCTGAATTCTTTGATTTTTTCTTGCTGACAGCTGTTGCTGAGGATAGATGCAACGATTTCTTCGTTTGACATTACGATTCTACCCGGTACAAAGCTTTCATATTCAAAGTAAAAGCTTCTGTCTTTCTTGTATTTTTCGAGGTCGTAAGCGTAGAAAATCATCGGCTTGTCGAGCAAAGCATATTCGAAGATAAGCGACGAATAGTCGGCAACAAGGTAATCTGCAGCACAGAGGGCAGTTTCGATAGCAACAGAACTCGAAGCGTCGAATACAAAATCGCCGAACTCTTTTTTCAGCTCGTCAGAAAGTCTGTATTTCTTTGCTGTAAACGGATGGAGCTTTAAAACAAGGGCATAATCCTTGCCGAGTGTTCTTTTAAGTAAAGAGTAATCAAGCGGCTGGTCGTTGTAGGATTCCTCGGGAGAGTTGCCCCTGAAAGTCGGAGCATAAAGAATAATTTTTCTGTTGCCGATTTCAGGGAAGGCTTTCAATAGTTTTTCACGGCCCGATGCAACAAAAATTTCGTCGAAATAAACATCCGTTCTCGGAGTGCCGAGAGCTTTTATTATCTTTTCGTCACAACCGAAAGCCTCGGCATAGCAGGGGATAACGCTTTCGGCAGAAACGAATACATCTGTATAAGTGTTGTGCATTGGGAAGCGGAGCATATCTTCTCGACTTCCTCCCCAGGCAAGGTCGAGCGTGGAATATCCCCATTTTTTGAATGCACCGCAAGCGTGCCAGAGCTGAATTACCTTTGTGCCTTTTCTCGGCTTGTGAGCATAAAGCTGGTCAAAGTTATCGGTAATAAAAACGCACTTGCACGTTGCATAGTACTTTTGAAATACAATATCAAAAAGGATGCGCTTGAGCGCATTTTGGGGAGCCTGCATGATTTTGCAGTTATATCCCTTGTTTTTCAAATACTCGTAAAGCCCCATAAGGTTATCGGGCATCTGAGTGTAGTTTTTGCTGAAAGCAAAAAGAATAAGCTTTTCGTCAATCGGCTTCAAAGAGAAAATCGTAAAGGCGAGAGGCCATACAACGTAAAAGAAAAACTTTCTTCTTAATATATTAATAAAGGATTTGAACTTTGCCATAAAATCCCTCCGTAAAAATCTTGTGCATAAAGACAAAGAGGCTGTCAAAAGACAGCCTCTGTATCATCATGTGCATTAAACGGCACGTGTTACCTTACCTGAACGTAAACAACGTGTGCAAGCATAAACCTTGCGCGGAGAACCGTTAACAACTGCCTTAACACGCTTAATGTTCGGCTTCCATGTTCTGTTTGAACGTCTGTGTGAGTGTGAAACCTGAATACCGAAAGAAACACCTTTGCCGCAGAATTCGCATTTTGCCATAGTCGGCACCTCCTTTTTACTTACGAATACTAAACAACATTTCGTATAATAACAGATCTTTAAGAAAAAATCAACCTTTTTTCGCAACAATTTTTATTTTATTTTAAAAAATATTTAGAAAAATACTATTGCTTTTTTCTTTTGGTTAATGTATAATAACTTCATCGAACATTTGTACGGTAACGGAGGTATTACTATGGCAGATAAACAGAAGGCGTTGGAAACCGCAATTGCGCAGCTTGAAAAACAGTACGGTAAAGGAACAGTCATGCGTCTTGGACAGAACGCAGGTATGACAGTCGAAGCAATTTCGACAGGTTCACTCTCTCTTGACGTTGCAACAGGTATCGGCGGACTTCCGAAAGGAAGAATTATTGAAATATACGGACCTGAATCTTCAGGTAAGACAACTCTTGCTCTTCACGCAGTTGCAGAGGCACAGAAGGCAGGCGGCGAAGCTGCATTCATCGACGCTGAGCATGCGCTTGACCCCGTTTATGCTGCAAACCTTGGCGTAGATGTTGATTCACTCCTTGTAGCTCAGCCTGATAACGGTGAGCAGGCTCTCGAAATTGCTGAAGCTCTTGTACGCTCGGGTGCGATTGACATCGTTGTTGTGGACTCAGTTGCAGCTCTCGTTCCAAGATCTGAAATTGAAGGCGAAATGGGCGATTCTCACGTTGGTCAGCACGCAAGACTTATGTCCCAGGCTTTGAGAAAGCTTGCAGGTGCAATCAACAAATCGAATACTATTATAATATTTATAAACCAGCTCCGTGAATAGATCGGCGTTATGTACGGTAACCCCGAAACAACAACGGGCGGACGTGCTCTCAAGTTCTATGCTTCAATGCGTATGGACGTACGTAAGACAGAGGCTCTTAAGGCTCCGGGTAACGAATTTATCGGCGCAAGAACAAGAGTAAAGATTGTTAAAAATAAGGTTGCTCCTCCGTTCAAAGAGGCTGAATTCGACATTATGTTCGGCGAAGGTATCTCAAAGGTCGGTGAAATCCTTGATATCGCTGTTTCGCTTGATATAATCAACAAGAGCGGAGCATGGTTCTCTTACGGCGAAACAAGACTCGGCCAGGGCAGAGATAACGTTAAGGAACTTATCAAAAACGACCCTGAACTTATGGCTGAACTCGAGCAGAAGATCAGAGATAATATGGATAAGCTTGCTCAGATGGGTAAGGCTTCTGCAAAGAAGGGTATGAAACCTGCTGCTCCCACAGCACCGGTTGCTCCTGCGGCTCCTGCAGCGCCTGTAACCAAAGCATCTGCGAAGGCTAAGCTTGATATAGCGGTTGATGATTAATGAAAATTACAGCAAAACAAGGTAAAGGTAAAAAGATACATATTCATATTGACGGCGAATACCTGCTGACGGTTGATGATGACTTCTGGTTTTCATCAGGCTACATTTCAGGTGACGAGATTGACGACGGGGACCTTGCTGCCTTTAAGGAGGCGGCAGGCTCCCGCCTTGCTTTTAACAGCGCAATGTACAGCCTGGATCTGCGTGACCACTCGGAAAGAGAGCTCAGAAACAAGCTTTCAAGGAAGTTTGACGAGAATTCAGTCAATACTGCAATGGCAAAACTCCTTGATCTTGGTCTTGTAAATGATTGCCGTTATGCGGAAAATCTTACCCGTGAACTGTTTGAAAGAAAAAAATACGGAAAAAACCGTGTAAAAAGTGAACTTTATCAAAGAGGGATAGCCTCGGAAATCATAAATGAAGTAATCGAAACGTACGAAAACGAAAATGATACAGATAATATTAAAACAATAGTTGATATTATCAGAAAAAAATATTATAATAAATTAGTTGACGAAAAATCACGGCAGAAAGTTGTTGCCGCGCTTGTGCGTCTGGGATACTCTTTTTCGGATATCCGCAGTGCTATGAGTGAGTTTTCGTCGGACGATTATTTTGAAGAATACTAAAGGTGATATTATGGGTTATCAGATTGGTTTGATTTCACTCGGCTGTCCGAAAAACCAGGTTGATGCCGAGCGTATGCTGGCTCTTATGGATGAAGCAGGACACACTATTGTCGATTACGTTGACGGTTGCGACGTTGTAATTATCAATACCTGCGGGTTTATTGATGATGCAAAAAAGGAAGCAATTGAGAACATCCTCGATACAGTTGAACTCAAAAAAGAAGGTATCGTAAGAAAAATTATTGTTACGGGTTGTCTTGCACAGCGCCACAAGGAAGAAATTGCACAGGAAATTCCTGAGGTTGATGCAGTAATCGGTATCGGTGCTAATGGTAAGATTCTTGAAGTTATCGATGAAGTAATGGCAACAACCGAACTTGTTGAAAGTTTTCCTCCGCAGTCTGAATTGCCCCTTGACGGCCAGAGAATTCTTACAACTCCCGAGCATTGGGCATATCTTAAAATTGCTGACGGTTGTTCAAACCGCTGTACATATTGTACTATCCCGTCTATCAGGGGAGATATGCGAAGCCGCAAGATGGAAAATATCCTTGAAGAAGCAAAGCAGCTTGCTGAGGTCGGTGTGAAAGAGCTTATCGTTATCGCTCAGGACACAACAAGCTATGGCCTTGATCTTTACGGAGAGCTCAAGCTTCCCGAGCTTCTTAATTCGCTTTGTGAAATTGACGGAATCGAATGGATCAGACTTCTCTATTGTTATCCTGACAGAATTACTGATGAGCTTATTGCTACAATCAAAAATCAGGATAAGATTGTGAATTACATCGATCTTCCTCTTCAGCACGCAAACGACCGTATTCTTAAGGCGATGAACCGCAGAGGAACAAGTGCTGATATAAGAAATACTATTGATAAACTCAGAGCTGAAATTCCTGATGTTGTAATCCGCACGACATTTATCGTCGGTTTCCCGGGTGAAGATGATGAAGCGTTTGAGGATCTTGCAACTTTTGTGAACGAAGTTGAATTTGATAAACTCGGCTGTTTCTCATTCTCTGCACAGGAGGGAACACCTGCCTACGATATGGACGGTCAGATCGAGGAAGATGTGAAACTCCGTCGCGGCGATGTAATAATGCAGGATCAGTTCTCCATTATGGAAGAAAAGAACAGCGAGAAAATAGGCAATACATATAAAACAATAGTAGAAGAGTACGACCCGTATACAGACAGCTATATCGGCAGAACATATATGGATGCTCCAGAAATAGACTCTGTTGTTAAGTTTACAAGCGCAAAGAGTCTTGAGATCGGTGACTTTACGGATGTAAGGATCTTTGATTTTGAAGAATACGATTTGCTTGGTGAGGCACGCTGATGAATACTCCTAATAGAATTACAATATTCAGAATGATAATCGCTCCGTTGTTTCTTGTTATTTACTTTCTGAATATAAATTATAAAATGCTGATTTCTGCCGTAATTTTTGCTGTCGGTGCAATTACGGATGCGATTGATGGCAAGCTGGCAAGAAAGAATAATATAGTTACCAATTTCGGTAAACTCCTCGATCCGATTGCTGATAAAATGCTTGTTACTGCGGGCTTCCTTGCTCTTATGCAGGACGGACTTTGCAACATCTGGATCGTAATGCTTATGTTAACGCGAGAGTTTGCCGTAACGTCTGTCAGACTTATTGCCGCTGCACAGGGCGTTGTAATACCTGCGAACATCGGTGGTAAAATAAAAACGGTATTCCAGATGGTATCGCTGATTGCAATAATGCTTATAGGTGAAGCAGATGTTGTGTTCGGTTTCGGCTGGAATTTGCCGTTGATTTCGAATATTCTTCTCGGAATAACAGCGCTGATATCCGTTGTTTCCGGATTGGTTTACATACTTGACAGCCGAAAGGTTATTGATTTTAAAAGTTAAAGGGTAGTGAAGTTATGGTAATTTCTTCAGCAAGACTTATGAAAAGAGCTTCGAACGAGGGCTATGCAATTCCTGCGTTCAATATTGATAATCTCGAATCAGCTATGGCTGTTTCGGAAATTATGCACGAAATGCGTATTCCTATTATTGTGCAAATGATTCCTCGTACGCTGAATTATGGCGGTATTGCGATGTACCCTGCGATGATGCGCGAACTTATGGCGGACTGTCCGGTTGATTATGCCTTGCATCTTGATCACGGCAACAGCCTTGCTCTTGCACAAAGATGTATCGCAAGCGGCTTTTCTTCCGTAATGTACGACGGTAGTGCAATGAGCTTTGAAGATAATGTTAAGTATACAAAGGAAGTAACTGATTTTGCGCTTCCGATGGACGTTTCCGTTGAAGGTGAGCTCGGTACGATCGGCGGTAAAGAAGAAGGCGATACAGATCTTGAAGCTTCTTACACAAGTGTATCAGAGGCTGAAGAATTTGTCCGTCGTACGAATGTAAGCACGCTTGCAATCGGTGTCGGTACTGCTCACGGTATTTATAAGGGCGAGCCGAAAATAAACGTACAGAGAATCAAGGAGATTCACGAGGCGATTTCTACTCCTCTCGTTCTTCACGGTGCTTCAGGTCTTTCTGATGAAGTGCTTCGCGACTGCATCGCAGCAGGTATCAGCAAGATAAACTTTGCGACCGAGCTCCGTCAGGCATATACAAACGGAATCAAAGCTGAATTTGCCAAGGATCCCGAGGTGTTTGACCCGAAGATTTATATGCGCGGTGCGATCGATAACATCAAGGACGTCCTGAGAGCCAAAATCAATATCTGCTACGGTTTATAATAAAAACAAAAATTACGGTCTGCGTTAATGCAAACCGTAATTTTTTTATTTTCTGTTTCCGTTTTCGTCAAAGTTTTTTCTGAGTGCTGATTCTGTCGGGAAGATCAGGATAGCCATTATAACAGTCTGTATGAGTGTTACAGCTGTGACAAAAATGTATAAAATATCTTCTTTCTTTCCAAATACGAAAAGCATAGCTGCAATTGACATAGGCAACATTATGCACCCGGTGCACAACCACAGTTTCCCCATATGTCTGTGCGCAAATTCCCAGGTTTCCTTATTTTTCATTGATAATGCTGTGCGGTATCCGAAAAGATTGTTGATTTCTTTAGGTGCTTTTTTTCTAAAGCTAGCGCCTGATATTATCATAATCAGAGGAATCAAGGATGCTGTTGCACACATTAAAAACCACAGTGTCATAAAATCACCCTGACTTATCTCGGCTTATATTTGTTAATCATTTCGTTCTTCATATCCCAGAGAGCCTGAGACATATCAACGTAATAGTTGTGCGGATTTTCAAAACGTTTAACTTCATCCCAGAGAGTTTCAACCTGCTGAGCGCAGTAGTCTCTGATTTCCTTAAGCTCGGGATAATCATAAACACATTTTCCTTTTATGAAAAGAGGCTGGAGCAGGGGACGAGCTGTATAATTCTCAACAGTCTTTCTCTTCCAGGTGACATCGGGATCAAACAGCTCGTACGGCTGTGAATCGTCTATAACCTCATCAGCAAGCGTGATAAGGTCTGCGATAGCCTTGCCGGTTTCGTTGTCGTAAAGTCTCCAGAGATTTTTCGCTCCGGGAGTCGTAACCTTTGCAACGTTTTCGCTGAGCTTGATTTTCGGCATCATAACGCCGTCGTTTTCAACAGCAACGAGCTTGTAAACACCGCCAAAAACAGGGGTGGAGGATGCGGTGATAAGTCTTTCGCCGACTCCGAATGAGTCAACCTGAGCACCCTGGCGGAGCATGTCTCTGATAATATATTCGTCAAGTGAGTTTGAAGCAATAATCTTTACGTCATCAAATCCGGCATCGTCAAGCATTTTTCTGGCTTTTCTTGAAAGGTATGTTATGTCACCACTGTCAATTCGGATTCCCTTAGGCCTGAATCCGCGTGGAAGAACCTCCCTTTTAAAAGCCTCAATTGCATTAGGAACACCTGACTTGAGTACATCGTATGTGTCAACAAGAAGCGTACATTCGTTGGGATAAGCCTTCGCATAGGCACAGAAAGCATCAAGCTCTGTATCGAAAAGCTGAACCCAGCTGTGAGCCATTGTGCCGAGAGCAGGAACACCGAATTCGCGGTCAGAAATAGTACATGCAGTGCCTGCACAACCGCCGATATATGAAGCTCTTGCACCGTAAACTGCTCCGTCAAATCCCTGAGCACGGCGTGAGCCGAACTCCATTATTGCTCTGCCCTGGGCAGCGCGAACGAGTCTGTTGGCTTTGGTAGCGATAAGACTCTGATGATTGATGGCAAGAAGAAGCATCGTTTCAATGAACTGAGCCTGAATTGCAGGACCTCTGACGGTAACGATCGGTTCACGGGGGAAAATCGGGGTTCCTTCGGGAACGCAGTAAATGTCACACTTGAAGTCGAAGTTTTTAAGATAATCAAGGAAATCCTCGCCGAAGCCTCTTCCGCGAAGATATTCTATATCCTCCTCAGTAAACTTGAGGTTTTCAAGATACTGTGACAACTGTTCAACGCCCGCCATAATTGCAAAACCGCCGTTGTCGGGGATAGTTCTGAAAAACATATCAAACTGTGTGATATCGTCACCTTTGCCGTTCAGAAAGTAACCGTTAGCCATTGTAAGCTCGTAGAAGTCAGTAAGCATCGTAAGGTTTCTTTTCTTCAGATCGTTCATTCAAAGCACCGCTTTCAACTAAATTTCCTTGATTATAACACAGTAAGAACAGTTTTACAATATGTGACAAAACACAATTTTTGTATAAATTTTGCTGTTTTTCAGTACAAAAATAAAAAAGTGTCTAATTTTGTCAGCTTTTTTAGCTAAGTTATAGTCATTTCTCTAAATTTTTGTCAAATTGAAAAAATTCAGTTGAAAAATTAAACTAAAGTGATAAAATGTATATATAAATTTTGTTCGTGACAGAAGGTGAATGGGAATGAGAACTAGAAAGCAGGAACTTGGTGATATGAATATTATCGGTGCCAAAGTTGAAAAGCAGAGAAAGGCAATCGGAATGAAGCAGAAGGATCTTCTTGCCCAGCTTCAGGTGAGCGGAATTGATCTTAACGCATCAGGACTTTCAAAGCTTGAAGGTCAACTCAGAGGCGTAACCGACTATGAACTCAAGGCCATTGCACTTGCGCTTGACGTAAGCGTTAACTGGTTGCTTGGTATAGATGAATAAACCTATAGAAATGCTGCTTTTGGTAAAAAGCAGTTTTTCTTTTTTATTGACAAAGGTTTTTGTGTATAGTAAAATCAGTATGTGATTTTTCGCAAATCAGCTACTGAGCAAAGGAGATTAATTATGGCTATTTTCAAACCTTTCAAAGCAATAAGACCTGTTTCCGACAAGGCTGAAGCTGTTGCAGCATTACCGTATGACGTAATGAACAGCGAAGAAGCAAGGGAAATGGTAAAAGACAAGCCCTATTCATTCCTTCACGTTGACAAGGCTGAAGTTGACCTTGACAAGGGAATTGATATTTATGATAAATCAGTATATTTAAAAGCAAGAGAAAATCTCGACAAGCTTGTAACCGACGGAATCTGCAAGGAGGACGAAAATCCCTGTATCTATGTTTACCGTCAGGTTATGAACGGAAGAAGCCAGACAGGCCTCGTAGGATGTACTGCGATTGATGATTATATCAACAATGTAATCAAAAAGCACGAGCTTACAAGAGCTGACAAGGAAGCTGACAGAATCAACCACGTTGACTACTGCGATGCAAATACGGGTCCTATTTTCCTTACTTACCGTGAGGATGACGAGATCAACAGCCTTATCGAAAAGTGGAAATCTGAGCACGAACCTGTTTATGATTTTGTTTCTGACGGTGTCGGCAATACTGTCTGGGTGATTGATTGTCCCGAAACGATCAGATTTATTACCGAAAAATTTGCAGCTATTGATTATCTTTATATCGCAGACGGTCATCACAGAGCCGCATCTGCTGTTAAAGTCGGTAAAATGCGCCGTGAGCAGAATCCGTCATACACAGGTGATGAGGAGTTCAATTTCTTCCTTGCTGTTCTCTTCCCGAGAAACGAGCTTGAAATTATGGACTACAACCGTGTAATGAAGGATCTCAACGGTTACACAAGTGAAGAATTCATGGCGAAAATTGCTGAAGTTTTTGAAGTTGAAGCTGTCGGAGCAGAAGCTTATAAGCCGGAAGCAAAGCATACATTCGGAATGTTGCTTGACGGCACTTGGTACAAGCTTACAGCAAAGCAGGGTACATTTGACCCGAACGATCCTGTTGATCAGCTTGATGTTTCAATTCTTCAGAATAAGGTTATAGCTCCGATTTTCGGAATTGACGATCCGAGAACGGACAAGCGCATTGATTTCATCGGAGGAATCCGCGGTCTCGGCGAGCTTGAAAGAAGAGTAAATACGGATATGAAAATTGCATTTTCTATGTATCCGACAACTCTTGACGATCTTATGGATATTGCTGATGCTGGACAGATTATGCCCCCGAAATCAACCTGGTTTGAGCCGAAGCTTATGAGCGGTTTGTTCATTCATAAACTTTCATAAATTAAAATATAAACAGCGTATCTATGGTAATACATAAATACGCTGCTTTTTTATTTATTCTTTTTTAACTCAGCGAGCGACTGCTCGACGGATATGCTGTGCCTCTCCTGCATGGAAACAGTCCAATCGTCAAGGATGCCTGAATATTTTTCGATGTCATCAACATAAACTGTGGAAGCTCCGTTGAGGAGTGTTTCGCAGAAGCTTTCGATCGAATCAATTCCTGAAACTATAAACGGAATTCCGAAATCGTTGAGCGCACCGACAACCTCAGCACTTGCGTCATTGGCGCTGATCTCAAGTCCGCTTGCACCGTATTGAGCAATGCTTTCCGGGACAGAAAAGCTGCCGTCGGAAATCGCATCTTTATCGTCCTTGTTCAGCTCGTGTTTCAGCAGGAAGGGGATGATAGTGCTGTCACCCGTTATCATTCCGTAATGAGCTTCATCTATGCCTGTAATTAATGTTCTTCCTACCATATTGTGATCGACTGTCAGCGCGTTGAGCTTACTCATTTCCGAAAGCTGAACAATGTTAAGATAAAGCTGAACTTCATTAAAACCGTCAGAGCTGAGAGAGTTATAAAGCTCTTCGAGCGTGGTGGCGGAATCAACATTTTCGTAATTGTCAGTAATTACGGGTGTGCCGTCTTTTCTGAAGCAAAGATCAACCGCGACAGCTTGCGCACCAAGTCGTACAGCCTCTTTAACGCCTGCAACCGAATTCGTTTTGCCGTCGATTTCAATGCAGTGGGAAAGCAGTATTACGTTATCAACATTTTTAAGGTTCTGCGAAGTATACTTGCGTACGGTACTGTTTTCGGAAGCGGTTTTTATCAAGGGAGCCGTAACCACAGAGGCAACGGCAATCACGACAACAAGCACACAGGCGATAAGAATACCAAGTTTCTTATTTTTCAAGCAAAGCCCTCCTGTAAAGCTCGGCTGTTGTTTTGTACATTTCGTCGTAATGTGCCTCGATTTCTCTTACGAGCTTGAACTGTGTGCGGCATCTTACAAGGTTGTGCTCAGGATAGTCTGTCTTGAAGTAAACGTCGCCGTTAAGGAAGTCTGTAAGGAAACGTACACCGCATTCAAGTGTCATGAGCTTAGCGGAGAAAACAAGGTTGTCCACTTCGTTCTGTGTAAGTGACTCAGCAGCCTCGCAGAGGAAACCTTCAGCATATGCATTGTAGAGATTAACATCAAGGTTGAATTTGTCAAGGTCTTTTTCGTCCTCATCGGAAGTTACGGCACCTGAACGGATGCTGTCGCCGAAGTCGTAGAGTGAAAGACCGGGCATAACTGTGTCAAGGTCGATTACGCAGAAAGCGTCGTTTGTGATCTTATCAAAAAGAACGTTGTTGATCTTTGTGTCGTTGTGTGTAACGCGGACGGGGAGATCACCTGTCTTGATCATATCCGTAAGCTTTGAAGCGTCGCACTCTCTTGAAAGAGCAAATTCGATTTCCTCTTTAGCATCTTCAAGTCTGCCTGAAAGATTGTTTTCAATAGCTTCCTTGAAAGCATCGTAACGTGCAGGAGTATTGTGAAAGTTCGGGATTGTTTCAAAAAGATTGTCGATCGGATAATCGGCAAGTCGCTTCTGGAAAACGCCGAAAGCTTTTGCTGAACGGTACATTTTGATCGGTTCGTCAACCTTGTCATAGGTCATGCAGTTGCCGATATAGTTGTATGCTCTCCAGCAAGCACCGTTTTCATCCTTGTAGTACGGAGCATTGTCTTTTGTATAAAGGAAGGTGAGAGTTTCTCTCTCAGGGTTTCCGCCGTCAAGAATTATCTTATTTCTTAAAAAGCCTGTAACGTTCATAACGTTGGACATAAGCTCGTCGGGCTTTTTGAAAACGTTGGGATTGATAAGCTGTAAAATGTACTGATAGTTAATGTTTGAATCAGTGCAGGTAACAAGAAAAGTGCTGTTGATGTGACCTGAACCTGTCGGTTTGATTTCAACAAGCTCACCCTGGAAAGGGAAGCTTTCAACAATTTTAAGAATTTTTTCGTCGTTTGTGTAGTTCATATAAACACCTCAATAATAAAACATACAAAAATATTATATATTTGTTTCCAATTTTAGTCAATATATTTATTTGTCAGTTTATGTTGAAATTTACTTTTTCATATGGTATAATTAACCCAAATGACTTGGAGGTATATTAATATGTTCAACAAGAATAGCATATTAAGAGCAATTGCTGTGATCGGTATCATCACTCTTTTGTCTCTGACCGTATTGCCGGGATGCAGCTTTGTCGGCAAAGCGGATATTCCCGAAGAAACAACTACAGACCCGTTTGCACTTGATACAGGCCTTACTCAGGGTTGCCCGATGTGTCAGTCTCTTAACATCACAGGTCCTGACGATAAGGGATTCTTTACCTGCGGTGATTGTGGTGCTCAGTGGGGAACAACTACTGAAGGCGGACTTGAGGTTTACGATAAGGACGGCAATCCCGTAACTCCTCCTGACTCATCTGCAGGCCTCGGTACAGGTAATGTCGGAGGTTCAGGTGGCTCGGGCAGTTCAGGTAGCTCAGGCAACTCAGGCGGATCAGGTAGCTCGGGTGGCTCAGGCAGTTCTGGCGGATCAGGCAGCTCAGGCGGTTCAAACAGTAAGCCGAGCACAAAGCCGAATACAGGAAACAATGAGATCGTCAACAACAATAATAAGCCTGTAATTACTTTGCAGAACACTATCGAAACATTGCAGAAGTTTGCAAAGGCAATCAAGTGGACAGTTGATGAAGACGGAAACATTACTGTTGAAAATGCTGAAGGCAAAGACACAGGCCTTTTCGGATTCAAGTATTCAACAAAGGACAGATGCTTCATCACAGCTGAGGATGCATGGCAGAGACAGTACGGTTATAACGAGATCTATGATGCATCAGCTCCCGTTCTTGCCATTACATACGATACAATCCGTGTATACTTTGATTACGACGGACTTCAGTGGATGATTCAGTACTGGAAGGGTCAGTACGGTCTTGTATTCGTTGGTGCGGAAATCGGTATTTACAACAGACCTGCAAGTTCAACACCGAGCACACATTACAACTGTGCAGACGATGAAACAAAGCTTCTTCAGAGTATGAACGTTTACAGATGCGAGACTGCGAGCTCAAATGAGTTCAACCTCATCTTGTCAAGAAGCCCCTCGTACACATGGTGGTGCACAGGTTTTGTTCCGGGCACACTTGCATTTGCGAAGTACAACGTAGATGCTGACTATACAAACCGTCTTCGTGTTGATTCTAAGCTTACACTCAAGACTCCTGAAATGGCACAGGCATTTATGGAAGGTCTCAAGAAAGTTACAACGATTTACAACAACACAGCAGGCGGAACAACACGCAGAATCTCTTTTGTTGAGATGTCTTCAGTTGAAGAGTACGAAACAAAGGCAGCAAAGGCAAAGTTCGTTCTTGAAGAGGACGGCGTAACAGTAAGAGTTTGCTGGAGATAAGAGGGTTGTTTATGAAAAAAACGGCAGCTTTGTTGCTCTCGGTTTTTATGCTCCTTGCTTGTGTTGGCTGCGGTGCAAAGGAACCTGAGGTGATTTCAACAATTCAGGCAACTTACAGCATAAAAAGCATTGAAGGCGAATTTATCGTAGAGGTTCAAGACCTTGGCGGTGTATATTCCGAGCTTTATGACGAGAACGGTATATATATCAAGTTCAAGGATGAAGAAAAGATTTACGATAAAGACGGAAAAGAAATTTCGCGCAGTGACCTTGTTATAGGCGATATGCTTGAAATTCACTATAACGGAAAGCTTTCAAAGAAAAATCCGAAGACAATTACTGCGATAAAAGTAGTAAAAGTAATCTGAGGTTATTAAAAAGTAATACGGCTTGTACGGAGTGAAAACGTACAAGCCGTAATTTTTTGTTTAGTTAAATGAAATCAGGAGTTGAAAGATATCTTTCTCCGCCGTCAGGGAAAATAACTACAATCTTTTTGCCTTTCATATCTTTTCTCTTTGCCATTTCAGTAGCTGCAAAAAGAGCGGCACCTGACGATATGCCGACAAAAATACCTTCGCTCTCGGCAACCTGACGGGCAAAGCTGTAAGCTTCGTCACCGCCTGCGGTCAGTATCTCATCAATCAGATCTCTGTTCATAATTTCGGGAATGAAGTTTGCTCCGATTCCCTGTATTTTATGCGCACCTGATTTTCCTTGTGTAAGAAGAGGTGAGGAAGCAGGCTCAACTCCGATTATGCGGATTCCGGGCTTCTTTTCTTTGAAAAATCTTGCGTTTCCGCAGATCGTACCGCTTGTTCCGATTCCTGCAACAAAAGCATCAATTTCACCGTCAAGGTCGTCCCAGATTTCCGGAGCTGTCGTTTTTGTGTGAGCTTCGGGGTTTGAAGGATTTACGAATTGTCCTGCAATAATGCTTCCCGGTAAGCCGTTTTTGATTTCCTCAGCCTTTTCAACACAACCTGCCATGCCTTTCGCACCGTCGGTGAGGATTAACTCAGCGCCGTATGCTTTTATGATTTTCTTTCTTTCTTCGCTCATTGTGTCGGGCATAATGATTATAGCTCGGTATCCTCTTGAAGCGGCAATTGCGGCAATGCCGATTCCTGTGTTTCCGCTTGTCGGCTCGATGATAGCACCGCCTTTTTGCAATCTTCCGTCAGCTTCCGCCGCGTTGATCATTTCGAGCGCAACTCTGTCCTTGATACTGCCCGCAGGATTAAAATATTCGAGCTTGGCATAAATTTCTGCTTCAAGGCCGTTTTTCTTGCAGAAATTGTTCAGCTTTAAAAGCGGTGTTCTGCCTACAAGATCCGAAAAACTGTTATATATTTTCATTCAAATCAACCCTTTTAAATTATTGTTCTTATTCAGATGTATAAAATTTAATAAAATTGTAACACCTTGACTTGATTTGTCAAGTATAATGTATGTACAAAAGGTTGGAATTTTAGTATTATATAAACATTCAAATTCATTACTTTCAGGGGAGTTGTAGTATGCAGAAATTTATTGAAAAAATACGAATTTTTATGTACGGCAGAAACGGCACGGACAGCCTCGGGATGTTTACTCTGCTGGCATATCTGTTGTTCAACGGAATTAAAATGTGCTTTACCTTCAACAGAACCGTTTATTATTCTTTATGGTTTTTAGCACTCATTTTTCTTGCCGTTACGGTTTTCAGATTCCTTTCGAAAAATCTTGACAAAAGAAGATATGAAGCACAGCAGTTTGACAGTTTTCTTGCAAGAATTCATTTTCAGGATTTTATGTTTAAAATGAATAAGAAAATGAAGAGACTTGCTGTCAGAATTTCTCAGATAAAAACACACCGCTTCCGCACCTGTCCCCAGTGCGACAGACATTTAAGGCTGAGTAAAAAACGCGGGGTAAGGCATATTACCTGTCCCAGATGCGGAAGAAAAATCAAAACTTATGTCCTGTTTTAAAGATTAAATAATAAAGGAGTGAAACCAAGTGTTAGGCTATATCAGAGCGTATAAACCCGAGATGAAATTTAAAGATTACGAGCTTTATAAGGGCGTCTACTGTACTCTTTGTAAGTCTCTGGGCAAACGCTACGGTTTCATTCCGAGATTCATTCTTTCGTATGATTTTACTTTTTTTGCGATGGTCAGAATGGCAGTAAGGAACCGTTGTCCGGGCTTTACTCAATCACACTGTTCTTTTAACCCTGCAAAAAAATGCCTTGACTGTAACCGTGACAACGAAGATATTGCCTACACAGCGGATGTTTCAATTCTTATGATCTACCATAAACTGTGCGATAATATTCAGGACAGTAAATTTTTTAAGCGCATGTTTTGCCGTCTTGTGATGCCTTATGCAAAACACCTTTATAAAAAAGCCTGCAGAAGAACAGGCGAAATCAGTAAAGTTCTCGAAGAACAGATGGCACGTCAGCAGGAAATAGAGAACCGCAACGGCAGCCTCGATGAAGCTGCCGACCCGAGTGCGGTGATGCTTTCAAAGCTTCTTGCACATAATATTGAATGTGAGGATATATCCGCACTTGCAAACTTCGGATATATGGTCGGTAGATGGGTGTACATCACTGATGCAGTCAACGATTGTGAGGACGATATAAAAGACGGAAGCTTCAATCCGTTAAAAAAACGCTTTGCAGATAAAAACTTTGCGGAACATTGTGAGGAAATGATGAATCTTACAATCGGCGAAGCGATTATTTCCTATAAAAGATTGAAAATTTTCAGATTTGATGATATATTAACAAATATACTTTATGATGGTGTTTATGCCGTGACGCAGAAAGTGTTGAAAAAGGGGGATGCAGAAGATGAGAAATCCGTATGAGGTTCTTGGTCTTCCTCAGGATGCAAGTCTTGATGATGTCAAAAAAGCATACAGAGAGCTTGCACGTATTCATAATAACGATTATCAGAAAATGGATGAGCTTAATGCTGCCTACGATGCCATAGTTATGAACTTCGGTAACAAAAACCGAAGCAACACTTATGCGAATACAAATTCTCAGTATACCTACAATTCCGATCCAGCTGACGGAATTTCAGAGTTTGGCGACATAAGAGCGAAGCTCAATAACGGCAGAATCGACGATGCCGAAATGCTCCTTGACGGAATTCCGCATCCGCGCCGTAATGCAGAGTGGTTTTACCTCAAGGGCACTATTCAGCACCGCAGAGGCTGGCTTGAAAGTGCAGCCGAAAGTTTTGAACGTGCTCATAATATGGAACCGCAGAACCCTGAATATTCAGCTGCATTCAAACAGCTAAACAGGGAGAAAAAGGGACATTACCGTCAGGAAAGAAACACCAATCAGAACAGCGGATGCTGCACTCCTTGCGGCAGTTGTGACGGCTGTGATATCTGTACGGGTCTTTGCTGTGCGGACTGCTGCTGCGAATGTATGGGTGGCGACCTGATTCGTTGTTGTTAAAGGAAAGTGTTATATGAACAATACCTTGAAAACCGCTTTGGGCGGAATGTGTATAGCTCTTTCGACAGCTTTGATGCTTGCTTCTTCAATCCTGCCGTATTTTACCTACGCTTTACCTGCAATGGCGGCGTTGCTGGTGCTTTTTATGTCGGTCGAATGTGGATGGAAGTGGGGACTCAGCGTTTACGCAGGTACGGCGATTGTAAGCGCACTCGTTGTACCGGGAAAGGAAGCTGTCGGAATTTACATAGCTTTACTCGGATA
This sequence comes from Clostridia bacterium, assembly GCA_017625835.1. Classification (GTDB taxonomy): domain Bacteria; phylum Bacillota; class Clostridia; order Oscillospirales; family Acutalibacteraceae; genus CAG-488. The sequence goes on along the minus strand of JAGAKF010000082.1, from coordinate 7,898 downwards.
CTATCCGCTTGTAAAACCGTTTTTTGATAAACCGAAGCGCATTATATCCTCAATAATAAAAGTCGTTTTTTTCACTGTCGTTGCCGTTGCAACATACAGCGTTATGATCTTTGTTTTCGGCATCTCTGCAGAAATGCTTGAGGAAAGCGAAAGATATCTTCTTCCGTTTGTTGTAATACTCGGAGTTGTGGCATTTATGCTTTACGATAAAGCATTGGGTATGCTTGAAATAGCATATTACAGAAAATGGCAGCGTACTGTCAGAAAAATTTTCAGAAAAAGATAAGGCACTCTTGGCAGAGTGCCTCAATTTTAGTTTAAGAGGGGTTTAAATGAAGGATTCACTCAAAGGTTTTGCGAGAACAAAGCGAGCTTGCTTTTATACATATCTTGCAATGTCGTCAATTTTCAGCCTTCCGCCGTTACTCTTTGTTACGTTCAGGGAAACATACGGTATATCCTATACCTTGCTCGGTACGTTGGTGCTTATAAACTTCTGCACCCAGCTGGTGATTGACCTTATTTTTTCATTCTTTTCAAAGTATTTCAATATAAAGCTTACAATCAGAATAATGCCGTTGCTGACGTCACTAGGTCTTACGGTCTATGCTCTTGTGCCGACCTTTTTCCCTGAGTACGCATATGTCGGCCTTGTTGCGGGTACGGTGCTTTTCTCGGTTGCGGCGGGTCTTTGCGAAGTGCTTTTGAGTCCTCTCGTGGCGGCACTTCCGTCGGAAACTCCCGAGAAGGATATGAGTACGCTTCACTCGCTTTATGCTTACGGTGTAGTAATGGTTGTGCTTGTAAGTACGGCTTTCCTTAAAATATTCACAACGGCAAGCTGGATGTACCTTACGCTGTTCTGGGCAGTACTTCCGCTTATATCCTTTGTGCTTTTCAGCACTTCTCCGATGCCCGATATGAACCTCTCGCATGAAGCTTCAAAGGGAAAAGTTAAGAAGAAAAATAAGGGAATGATTCTTTGCATCCTGTGTATTTTCTTCGGAAGTGCGGCGGAAAATGCGATGACAAACTGGATTTCAGGCTATATGGAAAATGCTCTCAAAATTTCAAAGGTAACTGGTGATATTCTCGGAATGGCTCTTTTTGCCGTACTTCTCGGCGTCGGAAGAACCGCTTATGCGAAATACGGAAAGAATATAACGTCCGTGCTTCTTTTCGGAATGGCAGGTTCATTGGTTTTTTACCTCGTGGCAGGTTTGTCACCTAATGCTGTAATTGCAATGCTGGCCTGCATCCTTATGGGATTGGCTACGTCTATGCTCTGGCCCGGTACGTTGATTCTTATGGAAGAACAGTTCCCGAATCCCGGCGTTGCGGCATATGCCCTGATGGCGGCAGGCGGAGACTTTGGCGGTTCGATCGCACCGCAGATGCTCGGCGCCGTAGTGGATGCTGTTTCGCAAAGCAAATGGGCGGCATCGCTCGCACCGTCGCTTTCTGTCACAACGGAACAGCTTGGAATGAAAGCAGGAATGCTTACCGCGGCAATATTCCCTTTGCTCGGAGTAATCGTATTGATAATCATTGCAAAAACATTCAAAAAACAAAAGAAGATATAAACATAAAAGACTCTTGCTCATATGGGCAGGAGTCTTTCTTCGTCTTAAATTAAAATTCAAAGTCAACAACGCATCTGTCAGTAATAACAGAATGAACAAATTCCTTTACCTTAAGGTGCTCTGGGTGTACCTGATAGCCGTCAAGAGCCGCCTTGTCCTTGAAAATTGAATACAATGCAAGGTCGTAGCCGTTAGGATTATAGTTAAAGCCGACCTCAGCACTTATAAGACCGTCTATCTTTCCGACAAGGGAAGTAAGACGTTTTTTCATTTCATTCATGTTGTCTTCTTTTTTTTCATCATCTCTTACGTTCCAGAATACAATATGCTTAACCATACGAAACCTCCGAATGTGAATAATTTAAAATAATTATAACAAAATAAAAACATATGTCAATGGAGATGATTTATTTTGAGAGCGAGCGGTATTCTTCTGCCGGTGAGCGCTTTGCCGTCAGATTTCGGGATAGGAACATTTGGCGACGGAGCGTATAAATTTATAGATTTTCTTTCTGATTCATGCCAGCGTTACTGGCAGCTTCTGCCGTTAGGACATACAGGATTCGGCGACAGTCCGTATCAGTGCTTTTCAGCTTTTGCAGGCAATCCTTATTATATTGACCCGATGAAATTGTTTGAGTCAGGATATATCGAAGAAAATGATCTTCCTTTTCAGGAAAATACAGGCAGAATCGATTACGGGAGTCTTTACAGTGAAAGACTAAGCCTTATCCGTAAAGCCGCCGCAAATATCAATTTGGATTCCGAAGAATTCATTCTGTTTGAACGTCAAAACGGCTTCTGGCTGAATGACTATGCACTTTTTATGGCAGTCAAAGAAAGTCAGGGGATGAAACCTCTCAAAGACTGGGAAGAAAGAATCCGTCTGCCCGACAGGGAAACACTTGAAATGTTGAAAAACAAATTCGCAGATAAAATCAAAATCTGGAAAGCTGTTCAGTTTTTATTTTTTTCTCAGTGGAATGACCTTAAAAAATATGCTGAGGGCAAAAACATTGAAATCATCGGTGATATCCCGATTTATGTTTCGGCCGATTCGTGCGAAATGTGGCTTCATAATGAGCTTTTTATAACCGACGACGACGGAAACCCAGCGCTTTTCTCAGCCTGTCCGCCCGATGAATATTCACCACTCGGTCAGCTTTGGGGAAATCCTGTTTATGACTGGATCCGTCACCGTAAGGACAATTTTTCGTGGTGGATGACAAGGATGAAGCACACTGCAATGCTTTACGATGTTGTAAGAATTGACCATTTCAGGGGCTTTGAAGACTACTACGCGGTCGATGCAACCTCGCAGGATGCGGTTCACGGTGAATGGTACAAAGGTCCGTCGAGGGAATTTATTGATACGCTTAAAAGAAGCGTGCCCGAAATGAGAGTTATTGCGGAAGACCTGGGGAACATTACGGATAAGGTGCGCGCCTTGCTTTGTTACAGCGACTTCCCGGGGATGAAAGTGTTACAGTTCGGTTTTGAGGGCGGTGAAGAATTCCTTCCGCACAATTACACAAGGCACAGTGTAGCTTATACGGGGACTCACGATAACCCGACAATGAAGCAGTGGTCACTTATTTCCGATGATAAATCAATGTCTTTTGCCAAAAAATATCTCAACGTGAATAATGCCGAAAGTTTCGTCAATGATTGTATTAGAGCGTTATTTATGAGTGTCAGCGAAACTGTGATAATACCCATTCAGGACTGGTTGAATCTGGGCAGTGAGGCGAGGATGAACGTCCCGTCAATCCCTTACGGCAACTGGTCGTGGCGCCTGAGTGACGGTATGCTCAACGGTGAACTTGCAAAAAGAATCGCTGATATGACAAAGCTTTATTCAAGAGATAATAAGGAGGAAAAATGATGAAAAAGACAATTGCTGTTTTACTTTGTGCAGTGTTTGTGTTTACGCTTACAGCCTGCGGTATGAAAGAAGAAACTAAACCGGGTAATCAGCCTGCTAAAACAGGATCGGTTTATTTTCTTAACTTCAAGCCCGAGGTCGCAGACATATACAAGGAAATTGCACAGAAATATAAGGAAGAAACAGGTGTTGATGTCAAGGTAGTAACAGCCGCAAGCAATACCTATGAAACTACGCTTAAATCGGAGATTGCGAAGAAAGAAGCCCCGACAATTTTTCAGATCAACGGTCCTGTGGGGTACAAATCCTGGGCAAATTATTGCCTTGATCTCAGCGATACGAAGCTTTACAGCTATCTGACGGACAAAGACCTTGCAGTTAAAAATTCTGACGGTGTTTTCGGCATTCCGTATGTTGTTGAGGGTTACGGTATTATCTATAACAATGCGATTATGGAAAAATATTTCGCGCTCAAGGATAAGGCTGTCAGTATTTCAAAAGCAGACGATATAAGAAGCTTCGAAACTCTGAATGCAGTTGTTACCGATATGACAAAGCACAAAAAAGAGCTTGGCATCGACGGAGTTTTTGCTTCAACTTCAATGGGAAGCGGCGAGCAGTGGCGCTGGACAACGCACCTTGCAAATGTGCCCGTTTACTACGAAATGAAGGAAAATAGCGAAGATTCAGCAATCGTATCCACTCTTAATGCAAAGGAAATTGATTTCAGCTATTCCGAGCATTTCAGAAAAGTTTTTGATATGTACCTTAACAATTCAACCACTGAAAAAGGACTTCTTTCAGGCAAGACGGTTGATAACGCAATGGCAGAGTTTGCTCTCGGTAAGGCGGCTATGGTGCAGAACGGAAACTGGGCCTGGGAACAGATTTCAAACGTTAAGGGTAACGTCGTAAAGGCTGATGATATAAAATACCTGCCGATTTATATGGGCATAAAGGGCGAGGATAAGCAGGGCCTTTGCATCGGTACAGAGAACTATCTTGCGATCAATAAAAATGCAACCGAGGCTGACCGTAAGGCATCAATCGCTTTTCTTGAATGGCTGTTTTCGAGTGAAACAGGTAAAGATTATGTTGCGAACAAACTGAATTTCATTGCTCCGTTCAATACCTTCAAGGATGACGAAAAGCCGGACGATCCGCTTGCAAAAGAGATCTTCAGGTGGATGGAGAAGGACGTGAACAACCTCGAATGGGCGTTCAATTCCTTCCCAAGTCAGCAGTTCAAAGAGGATTTCGGAAGCGCAATGCTCGAATATGTTCAGGGTAAAAAGGATTGGAAGCACGTTGAAAGCACATTTAAGAACAGTTGGAAATCTGAACGCAAATAACAAAAGGAGAGGATAACATGGCACTGAAAAAGTATTTTCCAATATTGGTTCTGCCGACGCTCATCGCGTTTGCAATAGCTTTTGCGGTGCCGTTTATCCTCGGTCTGTACCTCTCGTTTACGGAATTTACAACCGTTACCGATGCTCAATGGGTAGGTTTGGCGAATTACCTTAAGGCTTTTTCAAACGACGATTTCCTCAATGCCTTATGGTTTACGGTGCGGTTTACTGTTGTTTCCGTCATTACGGTTAATCTTATTGCTTTTGCTCTTGCATCTATCCTTACTAAAGGGCTTAAAGGTACCAATATTTTCAGAACAGTATTCTTTATGCCGAATCTTATCGGCGGAATAGTTCTCGGCTATATCTGGCAGCTGATAATCAACGGTTTTCTTCAGACGATGGGAGTGACTATAACCTATGACCCGAAATACGGCTTCTGGGGACTCGTCATCCTTATGAACTGGCAGCTTATCGGTTATATGATGATTATTTACATCGCAGGAATTCAGAATATTCCGACCGATCTGATTGACGCGTCTCGCGTTGACGGAGCAAACCGCTGGCAGACCTTGCGGAATGTAACGATACCTCTTGTTATGCCGTCGATTACAATCTGTCTGTTTCTCACGATAACCAATTCGTTCAAGCTCTTTGATCAGAATCTTGCTCTTACCGCAGGTGCACCGTCGAAACAGACGGCGATGCTGGCACTTGATATCTACAACACGTTTTACAGCAGGATAGGCTGGGAGGGTGTCGGACAGGCAAAGGCTGTTATTTTCTTTCTTATTGTTGCGGTGATATCCTTTGTTCAGTTGGTTCTTACCCGCAAAAAGGAGGTTGAACAATGAATAGCGTTTCAGGCAGAAATACGGTCGTCAGAACTCTGCTTTATATCCTTCTTGTCGGTGTTTCGGTGGCTTTCCTTGCTCCCGTTGTTATCGTTGTAATCAATTCCTTTAAGGGTAAGTTTTATATCAGCGAAGAACCTTTTTCTCTGCCGGACAGTGAGACTTTTTCAGGGTTTGAAAACTACACTAGCGGACTTGAAAAAACAGAGTTCTTTTCTGCGTTCGGTTGGTCGCTTTTTATAACGGTGTTTTCGGTAGCGGCAATCGTACTTTTTACGTCGATGACAGCATGGTACATCGTAAGAGTAAAAAATATTTTTACTAAAGTACTTTATTATGTCTTCATTTTCTCGATGATTGTTCCGTTTCAGATGGTAATGTTCACTATGACTAAAACGGTTTCCGAACTTTCGCTTGATACGCCGTGGGGACTTGTGCTGATTTATCTCGGTTTCGGTTCAGGCCTTGCCGTGTTTATGTTCTGCGGATTTCTGAAGTCAATTCCGCTCGAAGTTGAGGAAGCCGCTATGATTGACGGCTGCAACCCGTTGCAGACATTTTTTATGGTTGTTTTCCCGATTCTCAAGCCGACTGCGGTTACTGTTGCGATTCTTAATGCAATGTGGATCTGGAACGACTATCTTCTGCCGTATCTTCTCATCGGCAGCGAATACAGAACGATTCCGATTGCCGTTCAGTACCTCAAGGGCGGTTACGGTTCGGTCGATATGGGCGCATTGATGGCAATGCTTGTGCTGTCAATTATTCCGATTATTGTTTTCTATCTTTCGTGTCAGAAATATATCATCAAGGGCATTGTAGCAGGAGCCGTGAAAGGATAAACTATGGCAAGTATCAGTCTTAAAAATATCTTTAAAATCTTTGAGGACGGCACAACGGCTGTCAATGACTTTTCCCTGGAAATATCGGACAAAGAGTTTATAATCCTCGTCGGTCCGTCAGGTTGCGGAAAGTCAACAACCCTTCGTATGATCGCAGGACTTGAGAGTATATCAAGAGGAGAACTGACGATAGGGGACAGAGTTGTTAATAACGTTGCTCCCAAAGACAGGGACATAGCAATGGTGTTTCAGAGCTATGCGCTGTATCCTCATATGAGCGTTTATAAAAATATGGCATTCGGTCTCGAACTGCGCAAGTTATCAAAAGCCGAAATAGACAGCCGTGTGCGTGAAGCGGCAAAAATTCTTGATATAGAACACCTGCTGAAAAGGAAGCCCAGGGCTCTTTCGGGCGGTCAGCGCCAACGTGTTGCACTCGGCAGGGCAATGGTACGTTCACCGTCGGTTTTCCTTCTGGATGAACCTCTTTCAAACCTCGATGCCAAACTCAGAACAACGATGCGCACCGAAATCAAAAAGCTTCACAAAAGGCTAGGCACAACGTTTATTTACGTCACGCACGACCAGACGGAAGCAATGACAATGGCGGACAGAATCGTTGTTATGAAAGACGGCGTTATTCAGCAGGTGGACACACCGCAGAATCTTTATAACAAGCCGTATAATATGTTTGTCGCAGGTTTTATCGGTTCACCGCAGATGAATTTTCTTGACGCTCAGGTAAGTGTAAGAAACTCACAGATATATCTTGTATTTGCGCAGAATGAAATAAATGTAACCGGAGTATTCGGCCTTGACGAACGGATTATCAGCTATGCTGACAGATTTGTTAAAGTAGGCATCCGTCCGGAGGACATCACAAACGATGAGGATTACGTCAAAAAGAATGCGGACAAGCTTATAACAGCCGAGCTTGAAGTCAACGAAATGATGGGAAGCGAGACCTATCTTTATCTTGATTATGCGGGAGAAAAAATCATCGCAAGGGTGCAGGATTCCTTGCAGGAAAACGAACCGATCGCCCTTGCAGTAAAGACAGATAAAATCCACCTCTTTGATCCGAACACAACGGTGAATATAATGCTGTGAACGAAGAAAATGTTATATGACGGGAACACCGGTTTCCGTCATCTTTTTTGCTTTCTGAGAAGTGACATAGTGATAGTGCTTTATAATTGCTGAAAGCTTAATTGGAATTTCATTTTACAAATTCGGGTTTTTTGAGCAAAGGCGATGCCTTTGCAATGATGCATCCGCTGTGCGGATATGATGAATGATGTTCGCTACGCGAATGATGTGTTTGCATTGCAAACATTAAGGGTCTGCGACGCTAAAATATAACACCTCGACTTTGATAGTGC
>JAGAKF010000081.1 GCA_017625835.1 Clostridia bacterium | reverse complement strand
GTCTGCGACGCTAAAATATAACACCTCGACTTTGATAGTGCCTGTAGGGGAGGCGTTTCGCCTCCCGCAAAATTGCACCGTATCTGACGGGACGGGAAACCCGTCCCCTACGTGATGAGTTGAATAAACAGCGTAGGGCGATGGCTTGCTGCCGCCGACAGAATTTATAGACTTTCATTAAATCATCCCGACAAACCCGAATTTGGCGGGGTGTTATCATATGTTCTATTACATAAAAATAAGCAGGGGTGTGTCCCTGCTTGGAAATTTGAAATATACCTTGTAAAAAGGGGGAAACCTCCGACGTGTGCAGCATCGGAGGTTTCAAGGGAAAGAGAAAATAAAAATGAAAATAGAGATGTTATCTCCGAGATTGTTTATAACACAGCAAGTTGCATGAAATATTGTGTAAATGTGAACAAATTGTTAACAAATGTAAAATATACCGAATTGTCATATATTTTTAATAGTTATTATGAAGGAGTTGTTTTTCACTTTGTACACTTTGTTCAAGTTGTACGTATGAAATCCCTACTTGACGATTGGCTGCTGATTGTGTTATTATAACTTCATTCTGAAAACGTAATGGGGGGATTATGATGGATTTTAAAGAAAGTCCGTTTATGTATGCGATTGCATTGGGCGTTATCGCTTTTGTAATTGCACAGTCCGTATTTTTCCTTGTTAAGTCTTTAAAGAGAGGCAAGGAATTGGGTATCTCAAGTGAAACCCTTAAAACAACAATGGTTTCGAGCGCAGTTTTTACTGTTGCTCCAGCTATCTCAATTCTGGCAACGGTTCTTGTTCTTGCCAATGCGTTGGGGATTGTTCTTCCGTGGATCAGACTCAGTGTTATCGGTAACCTTGCCTATGAAACAACAGCAGCACAGACAGCTCTTGACTTCTGGGGTACATCACTTAATAAGTCAGTAAGCGATCCTCAGCAGTTTGCAACAATCTCATGGGCAATGACTCTCGGCAGTATCGCACCGCTTCTGCTTCTTCCTTTCCTTTGTAAGAAGCTTCAGAAAAAGGTTGGCTCAGCCGTTAACAAGAGCGAAAAGTCAAAGAAATTCGGCGATGCGATTTCAGCAGCAGCTTTCATCGGTATCGTTATGGCTTTCGTTTCAAGAGAAATATACAGCTATACAGTACAGAAGAGTAATGTCGCAGATGCAAACGGTAACAGCATAGTAAACGAAGCAGGAGAGATTCTGAAAGTCAGAACAATCTCTGGCTCAGCAGGTGTTATGTCAATCCTTGTGCTCGTATGCGCAGTTGTATTTATGCTTATCCTTGAAGTTATCTGCAAAAAGTTTAAGCTTACAAAGCTTGAACCGTTCACAATGCCTATTGCAATGTTTGCAGCAATGGGAATGGCAGTTCTGTTTACCAATGTCCTTCCGGAAGAAATTGTAAGCCGTACCTGGTTTGAAATTGGTTCCGAGCTCGGACAATTATATGAATAAGGGGTGACCGATATGCAGAAAGATTATTTTGACAGAGTTCACAGATGGGGAATTCTCTGGAATATCGGCGCATTGCTTGTGTTGATTGCTATTCCGGTTTCAATTTGTTCTTATCTCGGAGCATGGCCCGAGATCAATGCTCTTGTAAGCATTATGCCGAAGCTCATGGGCCTTTACTGGCTTACTGCAATCGTTGAGGTTATCACTTACGTTCCGCTTCTCGGACCGGGCGGTGCTTATCTCAGCTTTGTTACGGGTAATATCTCTAACCTTAAGCTTCCTTGCGGACTTAAAGCAATGGAGCAGGCAAAGGTCAGAGCAAACACGGAGGAAGGCGAAGTTATTTCAACTATCGCAATCTCAGTTTCAGCTATTGTTACAACAGTAATTATTGCTGTCGGCGTTATTATTTTCGGTGTTACGGGATCGCTCAGCGTTCTCACAGAGGGCGCTCTTGCTCCGGCATTTAATTATGTTCTTCCTGCACTTTTCGGTTCTCTTGCTGCAGGCTACATTCTCAAACACTGGAAGGTTATGATCGCTCCGTTCGTTGTTGGCGTACTTTTCCTTTATTTTGTGGACCCGACAATGGGCGCAGGTACACTTATGTTTATCACAATTGTTGCAGCTGTTATCGGCGTTCTTGTACTTAACAAGATGAACAAACTTTAATTTCAAAAAAACACTTGATATTTACAAAAAATTGTGATATCATATTAAAGTAAACTTTAGAATGTATTGACAAAGGAGTGGGGCAACCCGCTCTTTTGTGTTGTTAAGGAGGTAAACTATGGCTTCAAAAGGTAAGGGCGGTAATACTGTCAACACCGTATGGGAAATAGCTGAACCAATTGCAAAGAGTCTTGGCTACGAGCTATGGGATGTCCGCTTTGAAAAGGAAGGCGCAGACTGGTTCCTTCGTATCTTTATCGATAAGGAAGAAGGAATTTCCATTAATGACTGTGTGGATATGAGCCACGCAATCGACAAGCCGCTTGACGAAGCAGATCCGATCGAACAAAGCTACTGCCTCGAAGTCTGCTCACCGGGCGTTGAACGCGATCTTAAGCGTGACAGCCACTTTGAAAAGTGTATCGGCGAGAAGATTATGGTGAAGCTTATCCGTCCTGTTGACGGTCAGCGTGAATTCAAGGGAACTCTTGAAAGCTATGATAACGGAAACTTTGAGCTTGTGACCGAAGAGGGCGCAAAGCTTATGATTAATAAAAAAGAAACGTCTTATGTAAAACTTGATGATTTCGGAGGAGTATAATAATGGTAAACAAAGAGCTTTTTATGGCACTTAAGATGCTTGAAAAAGAAAAAGGAATTCCTATGGAAACACTTTGCGAGGGTATCCAAAGAGCTCTCGTAACGGCAGTTAAACGTGACTATAACAATAAGGACATTGTTTTCTGCGAACTTAATCCCGAAGACGAAACAATGCGCGTTTTCGTAAGAAAGAATGTTGTTTCTGAAATCGTTGATCCTGACGAGGATATGACACTCGAGCAGGCACAGAAGTACAAGGCAACAGCACTTGTAGGCGACATTATCGAAATTGAGCTTGAAACAAAGGAAGTAAGCCGAATCGCAGCTGACAAGGGTAAGCACGTTATCCGTCAGGGCATCAGAGAGGCTGAACACGGTAAGCTCCGTGAAGAGTTCCAGAGCCACAATCAGGAAATCGTTACAGCTAAGGTTTCGCGCGTTGATCCTGAGACAGGCGATGCAGTTGTTGAAATCGGCAAGGCTCAGGAAACACTCTTCAAGAGCGAGCAGATTCCCGGTGAAACTCTTGTTCCGGGTGCACTTATCAAGGTTTATATCGCAAGTGTATCAGACGGCAGAGAGACAGGCAGACGCGGTCCGAGAGCGACAATTTCAAGAACACATCCCGGCCTTGTAAAGAGATTGTTCGAATCAGAAGTTCCTGAAATCTATGACGGAACAGTTGAAATCAAGTCAGTTTCCCGTGAAGCAGGTTCAAGAACAAAGATTGCTGTATACAGTGCAGACGAAAACGTTGATGCAGTCGGCGCTTGTATCGGTCCTCGCGGTGCTCGTGTAGGTAAGATTGTAGATATGCTCTACGGCGAGAAGATCGACATCGTGAAGTACAGCGAAAACCCTGCAGAGTTTGTTGCAGCAGCTCTTGCTCCGGCAGACGTTGTTTCCGTAACAGTTGATGAAAACGGCGAAAAGGCTTGTCGCGTAATTGTACCTGACCTTCAGCTTTCACTTGCAATCGGCAACAAGGGCCAGAATGCACGTCTTGCAGCTAAGCTTACAGGCTGGAAAATCGATATCAAACCCGAAAGCGGAAAAATCGAACCTTCTATTATCCTTTAATAAGGAGGTAGAGATATGCAGAAGAAAAAGATACCTCTTCGCAAATGTACGGGCTGCGGCGAAATGAAGCCGAAGAAAGAGCTTGTCCGTGTTGTAAAAACTCCCGACGATCAGGTGCTTATCGACCTGACCGGAAGAGTCAACGGCAGGGGAGCTTATATCTGCCCGGATGCACAGTGTCTTAAAATTGCAAGAAAATCAAAGAGAATCGAAAAATCGTTTCAGATACAGATTCCCGATGAAATTTACGATAAAATGGAAGAGGAGCTGAAAAATCATGAATGATTCAGCGTTAAACCTCTTGGGTCTTTGCAGAAAAGCGGGAAAGCTCAGCCTCGGCCACGATGCGTGTAAGCTGGCTCTTAAGGCAGGAAGTGCAGCACTTTGCATAATCTGCTGTGACGCTTCACAAAGACTGAACGATGAAATTACTTCACTTGCTGAGAATGCAGGTGTGAAAATCTTCGACGTTACTTATTCAATGCTGGATATTAAAAATGCCACTAGCTTCAAAGCTGCGGTATTTACGGTTGACGACGAAGGTTTTGCGAAAACACTAATCAAGAAAATTAACGAAAACAAATCCGGAAAGGAGCGAGGTTTATGATAAATAAATACCGAGTCCATGAAGTCGCTAAGGATTTTGATGTGCCGAGTAAAGGCGTGCTTGAACTTTTAGGCAAATACTTTGAAGGTCAGAAGAAATCCATGACAGCTCTTGAAGAAGCTGAACTTGACGTGATTTTTGAGGTTTATACCAAGGAAAACAGCGTTGAAAGTTTTGACGATTACTTTGCAACAGCTAATGAGCCTAAGAAGGAAGCAAAGGCTGAGGAAAGCAAAAAAGAAGAAAAGAAAGAGGAGAAAGCTGCTGAAGCTCCTGCAGAAAACGGCAAGAATAAAGATAAAAAGGCTGAACCTGCGAAGCAGAATAAAGCTCCTGAAAAGGCACAGCAGCCGCAGAATGCTCCCAAGAAAAAGGAAAAAGATCCCAATGCAAAGCCACAGAGCAGAACAAAGGGTGAAGCAAGAACAGTTGATACACGAGCAAACAATGTTGACCTCGAAAAGTACAACGAGCGTTACGAAAACATTGCTCCCGCAAACCGCGGTGTTCAGAACGATAAAACAGTAAATAAGCAGAAGCTCAAGCAGAAGTCACAGCAGTACCGTAAGCAGGGTATGCGTTCTTCAAGAAGAGAGACTGAAGCAGAAAGACTCAAGAGAATCGCAGCTGAGAGAGCAAAGAAGCCTCAGCTTAAGATTCAGGTTCCCGATGAAATTACGGTCGGCGGTCTTGCAGAACTTCTTCATATGACTGCAGCAGAAGTTATCAAAAAGCTCTTTATGCTCGGCCAGATGGCAAGCGTTAACGAGGTTATCGACTACGATACAGCTGAAATTGTTGCAACAGAGCTTGGTGCGAAGGTTGAAAGAGAAGTTGTCGTTACAATCGAAGACAGAATCATCGACGACAGTGAAGATACAGAAGAAGATCTTATACTCCGTGATCCCGTTGTCTGCGTAATGGGTCACGTTGACCACGGTAAGACATCACTTCTTGACGCAATCAGAAACACTTCAGTTACTACTACTGAGGCAGGCGGTATCACACAGCACATCGGTGCTTACAGAGTTGACCTCAACGGCCAGAAGATTACATTCCTTGACACACCGGGTCACGCTGCTTTCACATCAATGCGTGCTCGCGGTGCTCAGGCTACGGATATTGCAGTTCTTGTTGTTGCTGCCGATGACGGTATCATGCCGCAGACAATCGAAGCTATCAACCACGCAAAGGCTGCAGGTGTTCAGATTATTGTTGCTATCAATAAGATGGATAAGCAGGATGTCAACCCCGACAGAATTATGCAGCAGCTTACAGAGCACAGCCTTGTTCCCGAAGAGTGGGGCGGCGACGTTATCTGTGTACCTGTTTCTGCAAAAACACATATGGGTATTGACACTCTTCTTGAAAATATCCTTCTCGTTGCAGAAATGCAGGAGCTTAAGGCAAACCCGAACAGAGCGGCAAAGGGTATCGTTATCGAAGCACGTCTTGATAAGGGCCGCGGTCCTGTTGCAACTCTCCTTGTTCAGAAGGGTACTCTTAACTCAGGCGATATTATCGTTGCAGGTACAGCAGTCGGCCGTGTCCGTGTAATGACAGACGACAAGGGCAGAAAGGTAAAGGTTGCCGGTCCGTCAGTTCCTGTTGAAATCACAGGTCTTGCTGAAGTCCCGCAGGCAGGCGATATCTTTGACGCAGTAAGCGACGAGCGTCTTGCACGTGAGCTTGTTGAGCAGAGAAAGAGCGAAGCTAAGGAAGAGCAGTTCAAGTCAATGCAGAAGGTTACTCTTGACAACCTCTTCGATTCACTCAAGGAAGGCGAGATGAAGGATCTTAACGTTATCGTTAAGGCTGACGTTCAGGGTTCGGCAGAAGCTGTTAAGCAGAGCCTTGAAAAGCTTTCTAACGAGGAAGTACGCGTTCGCGTAATCCACAATGGTGTAGGTGCACCGAGCGAATCAGACGTTATGCTTGCAAATGCTTCAAACGCAATCATCGTCGGCTTCAACGTTCGTCCGGATCCCGTTGCTGTTCAGTTTGCTGAGCGTGACGGTGTTGAAATGAGAATGTACCGTATAATCTACGACTGTATCGAGGAAATTCAGGCAGCTATCAAGGGTATGCTTGCTCCGAAGTACCGTGAGGTTGAGTTGGGTCGTTGTGAAGTCAGAAACGTTATCAGCATCTCTTCAGTCGGTAAGATTGCAGGTTGTTACGTTCTTGACGGTAAGATTACAAGAAACGCAAAGATCCGTGTTGTTCGTGACGGTATCGTGCTTGCTGATGACGAAATTTCATCACTCCGTCGTTTCAAGGATGACGTTAAGGAAGTTGCTTCCAACTATGAATGCGGTATCGGACTCAACAAGTTCTCCGATATCAAGGAAGGCGACATTTTCGAAGCATATATCATCGAAGAATACAGAGATTAATAAGAGGTATTTATGGCGGGATACAGAATTGACAGAGTGTCTGAGGATATCAAGCGCGAGATAATTGCAATTATCCGCGAGCTTAAAGATCCGAGGGTGCTTGATAAAATGCTTACCGTTGTACGTGTTGAAGTAAGCTCAGATGCATCTTTTGCGAAAGTTTACATCAGCGCACTTGAAGGCCTTGACGTTGCTAAAGAAGCTGTCAAGGGCCTCAAGAATGCAACGGGATATGTCCGCCGTGAGGTTGGAAAGCGTCTGCATTTAAGAAAGACACCCGAGCTTGTGTTTATTGCAGACGATTCCATTGAACACGGTATGAATATAGTTAAAATTATGGATGACTTGGGAAATCACTGATTGAAGATTGAGGATTGAGGATATGATTATTGATCTGAAAACAGCGGCAAAATTTCTTGAAAATAACGACGATTTTCTTATTCTGACACATGCGCATCCCGACGGCGATACACTCGGTTGCGGTTTTGCGCTTTGTGAGGCGCTGAAAAGTTGCGGTAAAAACGCAATTGTCCGTTGCGGAGACACTGCGCCTGAAAAGTATTCCTATATGGGAAAGCTTTGCGAAGAAGATATCGAATACGAAAATATCATTGCGGTTGATGTTGCGGATGCTAAACTCCTCGGCAAGGAGTTTGAAGAGCGTTTCGGCGGCAGGGTAAAGCTTTGTATTGACCACCACGGTTCAAACAGGCTTTATGCCGAGCAGACGCTCCTTGACCCCTCTGCCGCAGCGGCGTGTGAAATAATTCTCGAGGTTATAAAAGAACTCGGGGTTGAGGTAACTAAAAGCATTGCAGACTGTATTTTCACGGGACTTTCAACCGATTCGGGCTGTTTCAGATATTCCAACGTCACCCCGAGGACATTGAGAATGGCGGCGGAGATGATTGAATCGGGCGCTGACCACAGTAAAATCAATGTCATTATGTTTGAAACTAAAACAAGAACTTATGTTGCGCTCGAGCGTCTTGCTCTTGAGTCAATGAAGATGTTTCTTGACGACAGATGCGCTTTTATCACGATCACACGTGATATGTTCCGTGAAAGCGGTTCAGATGAAAGCGAAGTTGATGCAATAGCCGCAATTCCGAGACAGATTGAAGGAGTCAGCGTTGGTGTAACAATGCGCGAAAAGCCTGACGGAACCTTCAAGGTGTCAATGAGAACTCACGAAGGCGTAGATGCTTCGGCAATCTGTGCGATGCTTGGTGGCGGCGGTCATCCGAGAGCCGCAGGCTGTACGGTAGACGGCGATGCTCAGAATGCAAGAAACCTTGTTGTTTCCTGCATTGAAAAATACTTTAAGGAAGAACTTAACTCCTGAAAGTTTTCTCAAAAAACATTGACAACATCGGTTTACGGTGATATAATAAGCCAAAATTTAAAGTTAAACCGTTGATGCGGAGATAACGGCGACGATGCCTTTACAGAGAGCCTGCGATGCTGAAAATCAGGTAAGAAACACTTCGTCAAATGGACCGCGGAGGGTGCAGTCAAATGCGCAGAATTTTTGCGCAGAGTATTCTGCAACGTCAGCCATACGTTAGTTGGCAGGAATATGTCAGTATTCTGAAAGTGCACGGCAGGCCGTGAAACAAGGTGGCACCGCGGATAAGTTTTATTCGTCCTTGACAGATCAAGTAATTTCTGTCAAGGGCGTTTTGTTTTTGTCAGAAGCAGGAGGAAGATTATGGTATTGCTTACAAAACGATGGCGAAGCTCAGTTTACTAACAAAAAAATATTATAATCTTAACTTACGGAGGAATTTATTATGAAACTCAACGGTATTGATTTTGATACTTATTTTAACAACTATCCTGATGCAAACGGTTATTTCGGCAAGTACGGCGGAGTGTTTGTTGACGACAAGCTTAAGGTTGCAATGGCAGAGATTACGGAAGCTTACTATTCAATATGCCAGTCAAGAAAGTTCATTGCCGAGCTTCGCAGAATCCGCAAGGAATTCCAGGGCAGACCTACACCCGTGACACATCTTGAACGTCTTTCGGATGCACTCGGCGGAAAGGTACAGCTTTATGCAAAGCGTGAAGACCTTAACCATTCGGGCGCACACAAGCTCAACCACTGTATGGGTGAAGCACTTCTTGCAAAATATATGGGTAAGAAGAAGGTTATCGCAGAAACAGGCGCAGGTCAGCACGGTGTTGCTCTTGCAACTGCAGCGGCATATTTCGGCCTTGAATGTGATATTTATATGGGTTCTGTTGATATCAAAAAGCAGGCGCCGAACGTTGCAAGAATGAAGATTCTCGGCGCAAACGTTGTTGAGGTAACTCACGGTCTCCAGACACTCAAAGAGGCTGTTGACGCAGCATTTGAAGCATACAGCAAGGAATATAACGATGCGATTTACTGCATCGGTTCGGTTCTCGGACCTCATCCGTTCCCGATGATGGTACGTGATTTCCAGAGTGTTGTAGGTATTGAGGCAAGAGAGCAGTTTGTCGATATGACAGGACATCTTCCCGATGCAATCGTAGCTTGCGTCGGCGGCGGAAGTAATGCAGCAGGTCTTTTTGCAGGCTTCCTTAACGATCCTGTTAATATTTACGGTATCGAGCCTCTCGGCAGAGGTGAAAAGCTTGGTGACCACGCGGCAAGCCTTAAGTACGGTACAGAGGGCATTATGCACGGCTTCAACAGCATTATGCTCAAGGATGAAAACGGTGAACCTGCACCGGTTTATTCTGTTGCAAGCGGTCTTGACTATCCGTCATCAGGTCCTGAACACGCTTTCCTTCAGGAGATCGGCAGAGTTAAATACGATGTTATCAACGACGACGAAACAATTGATGCATTCTTTAAGCTCTCACGCCTTGAGGGTATTATTCCTGCTATCGAAAGCTCACACGCTGTTGCATACGGTATGAAGCTTGCTCAGAGAATGGAACACGGTTCAGTCCTCATTAACCTCTCAGGCAGAGGCGACAAGGATATGGACTATATCATTGAAAATTACGGTATAAGATAAAGCTGAACAACTCCGCTGAAATGCGGAGTTGTCTTTTTATATTGGGAGTGGTATAATCTGAATAAGAATTATTTTAATAATAAGCGGAAAGGACGGATGAAGAATGGCAAAATATGAGAAAATCATCAATGAGGATTTTGAACAGTTGTTAAAGAGAATTGAGAACGGAATTCTGGGCGGTAATGTATCAGCTTCACTTGAAGAATCCAGTGATTTTTGTGACGGTTACGCCAGATGCAGCGTCCGTGTATTTGAAAGGTACAGTTATGTAGGTAATAACCGTGTAAGTATGAATATTACTTTGTTTCAGAACGCAGGAGGTCCTGTACACCTTTCTGCAATCACATCAGGCGGCAGTCAGGCTATGTTTTTTAAGTTAAACACCTGGGGTGAAGAAGCATTCCTGGAAAAACTGGCTGAATTGCTGTAATTCGGTAAAATATTATTTAAAGCAACCGCAGGGGGTGAGAAGTGTATGCACAAAGTAACTATCGAAAACGAAATACTGTATGCCGAAAACGGCGATAAGCTTTCTGATGTTCTTTTGAGAAACGGAAAGTACGTCGACCACCCCTGTGCAGGAAAAGGTACTTGCAAAAAGTGCACCGTTCTCGTTAACGGCCAGCCACAGCTTTCGTGCCAATATGTTATAGACAGTGATATTGATGTTTCTCTACCCCAAAAATATGAGATTTCTTCCGAAACAGGAGCTGAAAACAGCGGAACAAAAACATCGGAAATGTGCTTTGTACTCGATATCGGAACAACGACGCTTGCTCTTGCACTCGTTTCTTTAGATGAAAAATCAATTATTAAAACCGTAACACGCATAAATCCGCAGAAAATGTACGGAGCAGATGTGATATCAAGAATCGAATATTGTCGCAACAATTCACTTCTGCCTTTGCAAAAAGTTCTTATAGATGAAATCAATTCAATGCTTTCGCTCTTTGAAGTAACGGATGATTTATGCATGTTTGTCGCAGGAAACACGACTATGCTGCACATCTTTTTCGGTGTTGATCCGTCAACAATTGGTGTCGCTCCGTACAAACCTGTTTTTACAAAAAGTCAGGAAAAATCGGGAACAGAGCTCGGTTTGTGCGGTATCAGCACCGCCTGTTCGCTTCCGTGTATTTCATCTTTTGTCGGTGCGGATATCGTTGCGGGTCTTAATTATGTTGAATTCCCGGCTGAAGGAAAATATAACCTTCTTATTGATCTCGGCACAAACGCTGAAATTGCACTGTTTTCAGAGAACGGTGTGATATGCACATCGGCGGCGGCAGGACCTTGCTTTGAAGGTGCAAACATCTCCTGTGGAATGGGTGCGTCTGAAGGCGCAATATATGCATATTCAAAGTCCGGATATAAGTCGATAGGAAACGCCTATCCGAAAGGTATCTGCGGAACAGGACTTGTCGATGTCATTGCAGAATTGCTTTATACTGAAATTGACGAAACAGGTTATATGAACTGTGAGGTTTTTGAAATTGCTGACGGTGTGTCACTTACACAAGGTGATGTACGTCAGTATCAGCTTGCAAAATCTGCAGTGTTTTCTGCCGTCGAAACTCTTTTGAAATATAAAAAAATAACGCACGATGATATTGGAAAAGTTTACATTTCAGGCGGGTTTTCTTCAAAAATCAACATATCCAACGCTGTAAAAACAGGACTTATTCCGAAACCGTTTGAAGGTAAATGTACAGCAATCAACAACAGCTCGTTGCTTGGTACGGTAAAATACGCTTGCGATGAGAACAGGATTGATTCATTTATATCAGATTCTGAATATGTCGATTTGTCATCATCTTCAGACTTTTCTGCATTATTTATTGAAAATATGATGTTTTAATTGAAAATTTTTGAAACGACTCCGAAAGGGGGCGTTTTGTATTTTATCAGTTCGTTTGCAGATAATAAATCTGAAAGCGAGATGAGAAAAATGGATATTTCAAATAAAAAATACGATGAAATGGTGAAAAAAGCTTCGCCGCCGTCGCCAGTGGTTAAAAATTGTATCTGGGCGTTCTGCGTTGGCGGAGCGATATGTTGCTTCGGCGAGTTGCTTTTTAAGCTCTACGGTATGGCGGGAATGTCACAGACCGAAACGCGTACAATGGTTTCCGTTACGCTGATTGTAATTGCCGCGGTTCTTACAGGTATAGGTATTTTTGACAAAATTGCAAAGTACGCAGGAGCGGGGACTGTTGTACCGATTACAGGTTTTGCAAATTCGGTTGTTGCTCCTGCACTTGAACACAAGAGTGAGGGCTTTGTAATGGGAACGGGAGCAAATATTTTCAGGGTTTCGGGACCTGTAATTGCTTACGGTATTTTCACGTCAACAGCTTTCGGTATTGTTTATTATATTATACAGAAGGTGATTATGTGAGAATCGGAAAGTATGTGATTGAGTTTCAGAATAAACCTTCTGTTGCAGAGTGGTCAGCTGTTGCAGGAAAAAAGGAAGGGGAGGGACCGCTCGGCAAACTGTTCGATATGGTGATTGAAGACGCTACCGACGGTAAGGATACGTGGGAGCAGGCGGAAAGTGAATTTCAGAAAACGTCGATAGGTGTCCTTCTCGATAAAGCAGGAATAAAGGATACAGACGTGGACGTTGTTTACGCAGGTGATCTTCTCAACCAGTGCAGCGGAACTGGCTTTGGCCTGCGCGGTTATGAAATTCCATTCAGCGGTGTTTACGGTGCGTGTTCAACGTCTGTTCTTGCAATGATAAATGCAGCAATCGGTGTCGATTCAGGCATATTCAGAAAAGCAATTTCTTCAACGTCATCACATTTCTGCTCGGCAGAGAAGCAGTTCCGTCAGCCGCTTGAATACGGCGGTCAGCGTTCGCCGACTGCACAGTGGACCGTTACGGGTGCCGCTTCAGCTCTTATAAGCGGTGAGAAGCTTCAAAACCGTCCCGTTATCGAAAAGGCTATAATAGGAAGAATTGTTGATAAAGGTGTGACGGATTCTGCGAATATGGGTGCCGCAATGGCTCCTGTAGATGTTAAAATAGAACCATAAATTAAGCGAAAAGCAACACAAAATCTTACACAATTTTCGACACGAAAGGTGGTGAAAAAGCCCTATTTTACTGGGGTTACGGGCATTTTATAACTCACAAATTTGAAGATGAAGCAATCGTCAAAAACTGCTCATTCATAATTTATTTACAATTAGTTTTTTACACAAAAATCAGCACTATTATTACAACAAAGAAAAATGAAAGGATGAATCAAATGAAAATTACATACCGTGAAGTAAACGGTTATCTTATCCCAAATCTCAAACTGTCGCCCGAAGAGGCTAATATCACCCTCGGTAAATGGGGAATGATGCATAAAACTTATCTTGAAAAGCATAAGAAGGTGTTTTTTAGTTTGCTGCTTAGTCAAGGCAAACTTTATCAACACTGTGCCGAGATTGAAAACCAAGCACGAGATATGTTTGATATGCGTGTGGAACAGATGAAAACCGCCGAAGGCGTAACCGAGCAACTGAAAGAAGAAAATCAGATGGAGTGGGTGCAAAGGATTGGGAATATTGAAGCAAGGGCGAGGGAAATGGTGTGTGGAGAATTAATCTATAATAAATAAAAGCAAAAACCGAGGTTTTACACCTCGGTTTTTAGGGGGTAGATGTTGGTCATCGATAGTTTGGTTTTATTGCAGTTTATTTGAAAATTTAATTTACATCTAACATAACAACGACACATATATTAAGTATTTGCATCGATTATTTTTTCAAGCCATGACATAGATGATCTGAATTTTTCGAAATCTTTATTTGTCCAATTTTCCGCATCTTCATTTGCAGGATGAGCCAACAATTGTCTTGCTTTGTTTAAAACCAAGAGATTACTCATAACAACATTGAGTTCATCTCCTTCAAAAACATTTTTAAATAAGTTAAAATTATTTTTGATTATTTCGATCAATACAGAAAAGAAAATTCCCTTATTAACTGTCGTATCAAATAATTGTCTATATTTCAACGAGCAAGCACTGTCTGCCAAATGTGATGATGCCCGAACATTACGCATTGCGTTTATAACAGAAAGAGAAGCTTTTTCTTCTCCTAGTCTAAGTTTTAATGATGACCTTACAATTTTTCGCAACTCTCTTTCACCATTGCGAAATCTGAGTTCTATTTCTTTAATTTGATCATCAATAGATAAGTTTTGCCTTTCAAATTTGTATTTTCCACGAAGAAAACTTTTTATCGTTTCAAAACGTATATAATAGGTACCATTAGATTCTTCTATTAATCCATAGCCAAACAAATGTGATAGTGTAGTTTGATCCATTGTTTGAGAAATAGTTTTATCGCCTTCTAAAGCTAATATTTTTAATGCATTATATTCTTTTTCATAACCCGTCTGCAATATATTAAGAATCATCCAATAAAATCCTTCTGCGTCTGAACTAATTTCGAAGGTTTTTTTTGCTTCATCATATAAAGCTTTTGTAACAACTATAGGTCTAGGAAGTTTCTTTTCCTTTGCTGTTTTATTTATCGTACTACATAGCAACCTGATTAGATATGGATGACCACCACAATCTTGAACTAAATTTGCAGGAATAGAATCATTGAACTTGATACCCATATAGCCCCCTAATGCTTCTACCATTATCCTAGTACTTTCCATATTGAATGGTGGTAAATATGCACCTTGATTTGATGTTGACAATTGACCAAACATAGGGTTAGTTATGTTCGAATTTGAAATGGTCGGCATTTCATTTATCATAGGATTCGTGCCTGCAATAATTATAGACAATTTTGATTGATGTTTTATTGAAAAACCTCTCAAACAGTCCCAAAACTGTACAAAACTATTACCATCACGCCAAGCTTCGCCACTTCCTTCAACACCAAATGTGATAGATTCAATTTCATCAAACATTAATACAATTGGCAATGAAAGATCAGATAGTAAGAAATCATAAAAGAGGGCTTGGATTTTCTTGAAAATGGTGAAGCAATCGGCGGAGATGATGTAAATTGTTATCTGCTGGCTTATGAGCTTTTAACTGCAAACAGCATTAATGATATAGTTGATTTGAATACTTTCAAAGACTTGTTATGTAAAGCTATTGAAAATTGCATTTGTAAGGATATTACTAAATACGGGGTTGAATATGTCCCGATGCCTTCAGTTATATTTACCGGCAAATATATGGAGTTTATCACGCCTGAAATCAAATCGTTAATTGCTGCAGAAAAGGCTATTTTAGGCAAACTGCAAATGGAAGACGGCGGCTTTGACATTACATGGAAATGGTACACACAATATCCTGACGAATATGAACAGGCAAGAACTTGGTGGCGTCCTCGTATTACTGTTGAAAAACTTCTTTTTAATGAAGTTGCGATTTGAACATTCATAAACGCTATCAGAATCATGTATGAGGTATAATTATGATTTACAGAAAATATGAAAGTAAGGATATTTCTGCAATACGGGATATACTTGAAAATGATTTGGGGTACAACTGTGAACTTGATAAACTGAATAACCGTATTAACGAAATGCAAAAACGGGGCAACTATCAGATTTTTGTTGCTTGTGACGGTGATAAAGTTGTAGGTTACATAGGCTGTGTCAATTATCTTGCATTTGAACTCGATAATGAGGGAATGAAAATTATTGCCCTTTCTTTTCGGTCTGTTTACAGGCATTACAGTACAGATTGATGTGCCTTCCATCTCTCGTCCTTCTTTCAAGATATGATAATGATTTGCAGGGTGACCGATATACAAAGGTATCGCAATCGGACTTTTTCGATACTCATCAGGAGTAACAGAAAACCGTTTTGCAAAAGACCTTGTATAACCTTCGTGGGAAGTGAAATGGCTGTCTAAAGCTACATCAAGCACATTATAATCCGAATTAATCAGTTTTTCTGCACTTTTGCTTAATACAATAGCATTTACATATTCATAAAGTGTTGTCTGCAAGAATTTATGAAACAATCTGTCAAGTTGACGGCGGGAATATCCGACAGACTTGCAGATATTTTCAATACTGAAATCAACATCGTTGTGATGTAGCTTTATGTATTCCTGAGTAGCAACAACTATTTCCAAATCGCTCATAAGGCACCCTTAAAATATGATAGCAACAAATCAATCTCTTTTCTTGATTTATATGGACAAATTATTTTTTCTTTGCAATATATAAAACACACAAATACGGACGCTTTATGATACCGTTGTTCTTTTCAGCTAATGTAACAATGTCGTTATAAGCTTTTTGTTTATCATCATCTGAGTTTTGCATAAATCTGTTACCCGTTAATGCAAATCCGTAAAATTCATCAACCGTATAGTCCTGTTGCCACAGTTTTCTGATTACAGTTGGCGTTTCAAAAAGATTGGAATCTACTATCTGTGATACAATAGAATCAATTCTTCTCTCACATTCTGTTTCCGTAACAAAATCAGCTATGCCACCATATCGTTTTGATATTTCAAGCAATTCTTTGTCTGCATTACTATCATCAAGAAGATACATGTTCCAGAACAAAGCTATGTAACCGTTATCTTTCAGAGCATCAGCACACTTCTGATATCCGATTGGCTGAGGTACCCAATGAAATGATTGAGCTGCATACACAACATCAAACTTTTTCTGTTCAAAGTCATACTCTTCAAATCTGCCTTTTGCGAAATCAACACTTTCATTTTTGAATCGTTCATTCCCGATGCGAACCAAATATTCACCGGGGTCTATACCTAAAATGTTAAAACTATTCCCGGTAAGTTGTTCTGTCGCTTTACCGCTTCCGCAACCTATTTCCAACAAATCAGAGCCTTCTGTTATTCCAGTAACAGATATCAATGAATCGATAATTTCTTCAGGATAACCGGGTCTGTATTTATCGTAATATTCAGCCGCTTGGTTGAACATTTCACTTTCTTTATGGAAGTTCATACGCAACTCTCCGTTAAAACTCAAATCTTGTTCCGTCCTTATAAATGATACCGTCGGTTACAGTGATTTTTAATATTATGGTATTTACATCATTCTCATTGGTATGACCGTTATCATACCACGAGGCAAAGGCATCTCTTAATTTATCTGCTAAGTCCTTGTTTTCTTCATGACGGATATACCCTAAGCTTTCAGCCTTTCCATGTCCCGAAAACCATTCTCCACAGATTGCAACAACAGGATTATCGCAGATATGCTTCATTTTATTAGTTGAATTATAGGTTATGGTGTAAAATGCTCCGTTGTTATAAATCGCATCAACTGTTCTTACCCACGGAGTACCACAACTATCAACTGTTGCAATGGATATAAGAGAGTCTTTTCTGAATCTCTCTTTCAATATATTATCAAAATCTTTATTCATAACTTCTTCCTCGGAAACTTAAATAGTTTTGTCAGTGATTTCAGCAATTCTAAATTCAATCATTTTCTTCAAAAACGGCAAATCACTTTGAGTTGCATTATCAATACGGAAAGTACAACCACATACATCGTCAAATACTTTACCGAAGATATTTTTTGTTTTTCCGCCACCGCAAGAGCCGCAATTTCCGCAATGGTCAATGTGTTTCCACGCTGCATTTTTTACACTATCGTCAGCATTTGCATCTTCGTAGGCATTGCTGTCCTCAGACCATATTGTCCAATGGTTTTCAGGCTCATCCGGGTCTTTGATTGCAATAAAACAAACATATTCACCATTGAATTTGCAAAGATAATAAATCTTTTCTTTCCAATAGCCGTTGTCTTTTATAAACTCAATATGGCTATCCCGTAAATAATTTTCAAAATCTAAAGCGGTATGTTGTATATTACCGCTTAAATTTTCAGATATATAATCAAAGATACTCTTATCCATACTAGTATAACGCTTCCTTGTTATGGTTTTATATTTCAATGATAACATAATTTGAAGTGTATTTCAACATTTCAAAATCTCATTACAAACAGTAATCCGCACCATAGCAATCTGCTTTGATGCAGATTCTTCTTGTAGTGTTTGTTGCGTTTTTGGATATTAAAAATATGCGTTTTTGTCGAAAAATGCGACATTTTTGCAAGTTGCATTGAATAAACTACCATTTTTCAATATTATAGAATTGTTTTTTTGTATTATAAAAGAATATAACTTTTAAGGAGATATGGTTATGAGCAAGAGAGTATATATTAGTGCTGATTATTCAGCAGAAGATGGTGACCTTGATGTGGTTGAAACACTTACTACTTGGGGAAGCGATTCATTACATAAAGTAGATTTTATTGATATGTCACAAGTAGTTTCCGGAAGTGAGTCAGAAGATGAAGACTGTCGTCCATGTGACCTAAAAGAAGAGTTCAACAAACAAATAAACGCCTCATCCGCCGTTATTATTGTTATTGGTGATAAGACCGCGACTCGTACAGCAGGAAGTAATTGTTCCAGAGCAGGTAACGAACAAAAAAACTGTAGTTGTACTCCTTATAAACAAAACGCAAATGGTGCTAAAACCTGCAAAGTATATTCTACTTTTACTCCGAGTGAAGATGGGGATGTTGGTAATATAAATTCATATTCATATCTGCGTCATGAGTTTGAGCAGGCAAAAAAACGTATTATCTTTACGGATAAGAATGTTGATTCTCATTCTCTCTGTGACTTTGCCTTTCTTCTTCATTTTCTTGCTTGAAACACCCTCGTGAATTGTAGGTTGCAGGAGTATTCCTCTTGCCGCAAAGCTTCGGTGGTCAATAAGCTCAATGTTCTTTTCTTCTAAATCTCGGTTTACAATATCCGCCCAAAGCTTTCTCCATTCACATAACTGCTCATCACTGTTCCAACGCTCGCTTATGGGATTTTGTCTGCCGTACTTTGTGCTTTTCGGGTATTTGTTTGCTCTCTCATAACCCTCAGCCTTTGACGGTGGAAGATACACCTTCTTGCCGTCAACATAATACTGATACTGCTTTTCCCAACCATCATTTTTTGCACATAAAAATTCAGAGGCGGTAAAGCCTTGTTCATTACCGTCTCTGATACATAGATATTCTTTTTCAGTTTTTCTTTGCCAAGTACCGTCAGGATTTAACGGTCTGACAGTTGCCATAATGTGAGCGTGAGGATTGCCTTCGCCTGTATCGTGAATACAGATATCAACACACATTCCGTCATCTACAAGAGCTTTTGCAAATTCTTCTGCTTCTGCAATCTGCCTTTCACGGCTGACTTCAACAGGCAGAGCAACAATGAACTCTCTTGCTAAACGGCTGTACCTTGTTTTCTCCGTTTCCTCAACTGCGTTCCATAGCTTGCTTCTGTCGCACCATTCAGGCGGAGCATGTGACGGGAGAAAGATTTTTTCATAGACAAGACCGCCTTTACGGGTGTAATCGTGTTTTACGCCGTCATACTCGTTAGTAATTTCACTGCAGCTCATATATGCACTTGCGGCTACGGCTGAGCGACCAACACCACGGGTTATGACTTTGGCTTCAAGGTGATAAATTGCGGGTATCACCGTCCTTTCTTAAGATTCATAAAAATATATTGTTTTTCTTACTTAATTGTTATATAATTCTAATTACAAACAAAACTTGCGGAAGGAAGAGTATTATGGCTATGAAAATTATCAAGTATTTAATGTTCGTTATAATTCCCTCGTTATCTGTGCTTATATGTCTGATGTTTAATTTTGCACAAGGTGAAAAAGTTGAAGAAATTGTTTTTGGCATAATGTTAGGACTTGTGTTGGATTTAATTTATTTAATAATACTTTTGATAACAAAAAGGAAAACTTCCCACAATAGAAGTAAATAACATATGTGTTTATAGGTTATCAAAACAAACAAATTAACTGCCTTCACACTTGTGAGGGCAGTTTGCTTTTAACACTTAGAAAGAATACTATCTTTATATCATATAGTGATTGTTTTTGTTGATTTAGGTATGATATAATAATTTTCATAAAAGTATTATTGGGGTGAAAGAATTGAAAACTTTATATTTGTTTGGAAATGGTTTTGATATTGCTCACAACATAAACACACCGTATTCTTCGTTCAGAAAATATTTATCTGATAACCAAGAAGCTTTTTTGACACAATTTGAAGCCATGTACCATATTCAACCATTAGATACCACGGAGCCATGGTATTCAGAAGCCGCTCAAGAAAAGTGGGAAAAAAGCGTATTAGTCGATTTGTGGAAGTATTTTGAAGAAAAAATTGGATACCCAGATGTTGATGGTATGCATGATATGGCAGAATCCTTAGTTGACTCTATGCCAGTTGAAGGAATAAAGGATACCCTTGATGTTCACTGGAAGGAACAATATCGCTTTGCAGAATCATTTCAAAAACACGTCATGGAATGGTTAGAGACACTAAACATATCTAACTCTTCTTGTAAGAAAAAAGAACTACTTAACAATAAAACAGATATGTTTATCAACTTCAATTATACTGACACACTAGAACGAATATATAAAATTGATAATGTTTTACATATTCATGGGGGATTACCGTCATGCTCAAAAATTCCTCCAATAATGGGACATGGAAATAAATATATAATAGATTTATATCGCAGAAAAGCTAAAAAGGCACGAGAAGAATTTATTGAATGGGAAGAAAGTATTTGTAACGCAATAGCAAATTACTGTACCTCATTATATAAAGATACTGACAGAATCATTTCATTTAACGAAGATTTCTTTTCATCTATTAGCGACGTAGAGAGAATCGTATGTTTAGGAATTTCTTTTGGAGATGTTGATGTTCCGTATCTTAACAGAATTATTGAAGAAATAGACTGTACAACAAAATGGATTGCATATTATTATACATCTGAAGATTTAGAGCGTTTGAAAAATGTCTTTGGAATTTTAGGTATATCTAGAAAGTTTGAAGTATTTTTTTTACATAGTGATGAGTTTTGGGACACTTCAATTTAATCCCTCGGAGAGCGCACTGCACCGCCTTTACGGTGGTGAGTAAGTGCGCCCTTAAGGGAAATATATCAGCCTTTAGTTCAGCTTTTCGAGTAAATACCCCTCGATTTCCGTTAGGTTCATCGTCTTGATTTCAGGTAAAAGCTTCTCCAAAATCGCACCCTCTACAATAAGTCTGTGATTTCGCTCTGAGCGTTCCTTTTTACGGTTGCGGTTTTCTGCCTGTTCAAGTCTGTGCTTGGCTTGTATCAGTTTTTTCTCGTTATCGGTCATAAATATCACCTCCAATCTGTTGGCACCGTAAGCGGTGCCTTTTTTTGTTGTGTTTTCGTCTGTGGCTCCAAAATTTGAATGTTTTGGCACCATTAAAACATATCAAGAAAAGCCAATGCCTCTGCATCATTTTTCAGCTTCTGCTCCTCTGTAAGCTCCATACCAATACCCGCCGAAGAAGGAGAAGGAGCTGATGCGGCAACTGAAATACCACACAGCTCCTCTTTCAGAATCTCACGGAATTTTTGGAGCAGTTCATCGTCTGCTGTCTGTTTATCTGCATGGGCAATAGCTGATTTAATAGCGCCAATGATAAACTGATTTCTTGACCTGTACTTTTCTTTATCAAGGCTGTTGAGATAATCAATGATTGCCGTGTGCTCTGTGTCGCTTAAATTAAAGCGGACATTTATGCGGTACTCACTCATATCCTGCCACTTTTCATCATAGTTTCGGCAAGGTATTCATAACCCTTTGCCGCCGCACAGATGTCATCAACAAAACGCACACGG